>JAKAAJ010000006.1 GCA_021802365.1 Thermoplasmata archaeon
GAGAATATCTTTTTTCCCAGAAGTTGAACACAGATATGCCAGCCTCAGACGGGAGGCCAATGCACAGATTTGCTGCGGGACTAGCATTCCTGATTTTTGCCATAGGCGCGGTGATTCAGCTTAGCAGTTATACAAACATCGAATCGCTTGGTTTCGCCGCTGTGGGCATTATCCTTCTTATTGCGGGGAGAAAATTCTTCACAGTAAAACAGCGGCGTACCATATACTTTGGAATAATCCTATACATAATACTCCTTGTTGTAATATCCGCAGGCCTCACTTCTCTTGAGAATTCGTTTCTGAGATACCTTTCATCCGGTGTATCTTCACTTTACAATTACACCACAGGAAAAAACATAAGTTCAGGGGAGGTTTTTGGTCTTCTTGTGCCCTATCTTATAGTCAATTATGGTCTCTGCTATTACATACTCTCTTACAGGCTCATACGGGGCGCTCTTCACATAAGTATAGGCATTGTGCTTCTTGTTTCTGTTCTTTTGAGAGTAGGCTCTGTTTATCTCGTGAATTCTCCAAAAACTGTTATCTTCGGTGTTAATGTTGGGAAATACATAGTGTCCATAGGTACCCTTGTGAATGTCCCGGTATCAGTTTTCCTGAGCTCAGTTGCGGTGATACTGCTTTCTCTGGCACTTCTCATAATCAGCTTCCTTATTTTTTCCGGGAGGATAAACAAAAATGCATCAAGGAAAAACAAACTGACATAATACAGGAATTGATTTCTAAAACATGCCATTAGTTGCAGTTACCATGGGTGACCCGTCTGGAATTGGACCGGAAATTGTTTTAAAAACACTCATCCGAAATCCGGAGCTGAGAGAACAGGTTATAGCTGTAGGGAGTTCCAGAGCTCTCAAGAACGCTGCGGAAAGCATGCATCTTGAGAAAATTCCAGATGATATAAAAATCAGGAATGTGGATGGCCAGATCTCTCCCATGGGAAAAAGTGGGTCTGAAAGCGGGAATATTGCAGTACGAAGTATCGAAACTGCCTCGGCGATGGCATTAAATTCCGAAGTTATGGGAATATGTACAGCACCTATCAGCAAGGAATCAATTAAGATGGCTGGCTCACCATTCATCGATCACACCGATATGCTCAAAGAACTGACCGGTTCAGAATGGAACAGTACGGTATTCGAGTCCGGGACTCTCAGAATTTTCTTCCTCACGAAACACCTGTCATTGATGAAAGCCTTGAAATCACTGAATACAGAAATGATAGAACAGGGGCTTGAGGAAGCCCGGATATCCATGAACCTTATTGGTATTGAAAGCCCACGAATTGCGGTGGCTGCCATAAATCCTCATGCCGGAGAGAACGGCATACTTGGGCTTGAAGAGAAGAATATCATCATGCCCGCAATCTTAAAGATGAAGAAAAGGCTCAATGTGAATGGCCCATTTCCTGCAGATTCAGTCTATTATAGAGCATCCAGGGGAGAATTCGACCTTGTGGTTTCACCCTATCATGATCAGGGGCACATCGCTGCTAAGATGCTTGATTTTCATGGAACAGTCAGCATGAATCTAGGGCTTCCATACCTGAGGACGTCCGTCGATCATGGTACCGCATTTGATATTGCCGGCAGGGGAATCGCCAATGAGGAGAGCATGACAGCTGCGATAAAGAAATGCCTTCAGCTTTCTGAAATATACCGGAAAAACTACAGCAGAATCTTCGGTGGAATTTCCTAATCTCCCACAAATATGATCTTGCTGCCTGAATAATCTATCCTGAATGGTTCATGCCTGAGTTCCGGGAATTCAGAAGTTATCTCCGGGTGTGTTTCCGGCGGTGCAAGAAGAAGCAGAAATCCACCGCCTCCGGCCCCAATAATCTTCCCTCCAATGGCACCCATCTCCCTTGCCCTTTCGTAAATGGAATCAATCCATGTTGATGATATCCCGTCGGCAAGATTCTTCTTGAGCATCCAGTTTTCATGAAGACATTCTCCCAGGCCTACCATGTCGGACTGGCCAATTTTCTTAAGAGCTTCATAGGTTATCTCCCTCATCCTGTCATACATTTTCTCGGTATTTTCAACATTTGATGACTGTTTTTTGTGAATGTCTGTGGAGCTTCTCTCTTTTCCAGTGTAGAGAAGAAGTAGCCATGATTCTATTGCAGCCCTGGTGTTCTCATTCATTATTACATGATTTACGGACACGCTCTCGTCAGGGTTGAATTCCATCAACTGGACTCCGCCGTAAGCAGCCATGTACTGATCCTGCTTTCCTCCGGGTTCTTTCAGGATCTCCCTCTCTATCTGCACCGCCTCACGGGCAAGCTCTCCTGGAGACGCATGCTCACCACGGTATGCATGCAGGGCATTAAGAAGGCCAACAAGAAATGTGCTGCTGGATCCCAGGCCGGTCCCACGGGAAGGTATGTCAGAAATGCTGACTATCTCAATTCCACCGTCAATATCCAGAAGCTTCAGGGCTTCCCTGACTGAAGGATGCTGGATCTCATCAACCGTATCCACAATCTCTGTAGTTGAATAGCTCACTCGTATCCTGTGATCGAATTTCTTGTTCACAGCAACATAAATGTATTTGTTTATGGATGAAGATAGTACTGCCCCTTTTTTTCCCCTTCTGTAATATTCGGGGATATCGGTTCCCCCACCTGTGAAACTTATCCTGAGTGGGGTCCGGGACATAATCATTCTTGTCTTCATCATATCATCTGTAATAGTCAGCAAGCAACTTGAGTCCTCTGTCCAGGTCTATTCCTGCCCGGAAATTCAGAATTTTTTCAGCCTTGCTCACATCCGCCAGTGTCTCCATTACGTAGTTCTTTACAGGCATTTCTATGTACTTTGCCTTAACATCTGTTCCAAGTACTGAATTCAATTTCTGGAGAAGCTGATTCAGGCTGAAGTTCTTTCCGTATCCGACGTTGAAAACATCAAAGCCTTTATGTTCTGCTGCCTTAACAAGGGCATCACATACATCCGTGGCGAAGACGAAATCCCTTCTCTGCTCACCATTACCATAGATGACGGGATTCCTTCCTGCGCGTATGTCCCATAGAAACTGTGTGGCAAGATTTGCATATCCGCCCTTTGCCTTTTCATGATAGCCATATACTGAGAAAAATCTCATTGCTGATGTATTTACACCATACAACTGCCAGTAGAGTTGTGAAAGCCTTTCACAGGCGATTCTTGCTTCCGTATAAAGATCAGTAACGCCTGGAATGATATCTTCTCTGTGAGGGGGCTTAACGCCATTGTATATTGAGGATGTGGATGAAAACACCACATTGCTTCCATGTTCCCTGGCATATTCCAGGACGGAAGTCATGCCTGCGATAACCTCGGAAACAAGCATCGGGTTTTCCCTGTACATGGGAGAAGCAGAATAGAATCCCAGATGAAAAACAACATCGGCTTCAAAGTCTATGCTGTTAAACTCTTTTGCATCCTTCTGGAGAAATCTAAGATTGTCCCCTTCAAATTCCTTCAAATTATCAATTGACCCCGTATGAAGATTGTCCACTACAAGAACTTCATTATTCTCAACAAGTGATTGGACAAGGTTGGAGCCAATGAATCCAGCCCCTCCAGTAACTATAACCTTCTTGCCTTTCATTCTTCCTAATATCATATCTTTATATATTAAAATCTGCCTTTTTTAAGGGTTTATTGCAAGCAGTTAGTGGAATAAAACCTGACATGAACTGTGCTGAAGACGTCACCCGGTTGCCCTGTATACTGATCCAAGAAGCAGATATAGCACAATGGATCCAAAAGCAACGGTATGGCCAACAAGAAGTATAATGATCATTTCGGTTGGGTCAAGATGATAGACGATTAACAGATAAAAGAAGATTCCATAAAACACAATAAGTGCCCCTATGACCCATTCCACAAAGACTTTGATGGAATGTTTGCTTTTGCTAAGAGGTTCCTGTATCTTCTCCATGGTGAGCATACCAAGCCCCATGCAATCAGGGCAGACATCCTTGTGACCAGACGTGATTACTGTTCCGGTGCCTCCACATCTTTCACAAACAACTTCCTCTGTAGCCAATATTTTAACATGCCTTGCTGGTATAAATGATTGTTCAGTAACGAAGGCCGCTGCATTTTACAAAGAATGAAAGAAAGGCTGTGTGCCCTATAATGTCGTTATCCGGCCTTGTCGCACCTTCACGGACAAGTATGCGTCTCCTCAGGATCTCGCTGCATTCAAGCACATAGAAACCTGATTTTAAGAATGCGTTATGTGCTCTTTCCACCTGATTGAATGTTGGAAGGTAAGTGCAGACTATAGCTCCCGGTTTCAGGATTTTCTTCATTGATTCTACAGCCTGCCATGGTTCAGGGAGATCAAGCATTGCAGAATCGAACTTGTCGCCTGATCTGAAATCCTCAATTCTGGAATTCACAATTTCCCAGTTTTTCTCCATTTGCAAAAAGGAACGCAAAGATAGGAGCGAATCACAGTTTGAGCTGTTTTCCTCAACAGTAACTAGGGATCCGGAATCTCCGACTGTTTCCAGAATATGAGAACTCATTGCTCCTGAACCGCCTCCTGACTCCAGAACCCTCATGCCGGGCTTCAGCGAAAGAACCTTGATTGAGTATGCTGCATCCCAGGGCTGAATAATCTGGGTTTTCCTTTTTACAATTTCACCTATTCGCACTGTGCTGAACGGCGTGACCACAAGTTCCTCACCCTTAACTTTGATGATATCGCCAGGCTCGAGTACAAATGATGGAGATGTATCAATTATCCTGCCGTTCAGCTCTATCTTCCTGGACTCATTGTCGTAAAAGCCGGCAGACCCGTTTCCTGAGAGAAGAGAGAAAAGCGCCATCAGTGCTTCGGACCCCCGTAGTAGCCAAGAATTATGTCAGATACGTTGGTGCCGGTGAATCCTGTTATTATTGCGGAGGAGTGCCTGTCAAGTAGTGTGAAGGAATCCGATCTGGAAAGGCTGTCCTCTATTTCCTTATCAGTGACTTTATTTTTCAGGTTATTATCTGCTATTCCTCCCATGGCACCGCTATTTCCATCCATCCCATCCGTGCCAATGCTGGAGAACAGAAACTCCTCATTGCTGAATTTCTGCATTACCCTCAGGGTGAGCTCACAGTTCCTTCCTCCTTTCCCTTTTCCAACTATCCTGGATGTTGTCTCTCCTCCGCCTACATACCAGAAAGGCTTTTTCTCTGTTTTGTAGATCTCCCTGATCCTTTCTGCAATCCATGAAGAAATTTCCACAACATCTCCACTCAAACCGCTCCCTATAGATATTGCAGGAAATCCTCTCTCAGTGAACTTTTCCATGAATGCACTGATAAAATCAGCGTTTTTTTCTATAATGGATGTGTGAACCCTATCCCATTCTGAGGGAGCTGGAGAGAAGTATGAATAATTTCTGGAAACTTTCTCAAGACCCGGGCAGTTATCCTTGTATTTGCTAATTATGTCAAGAGTCCGTTTCTTATCTATGTTAGGATGGATCAGAGGCCCGGAAGCTATAAGTGCCGGATCATCCCCAGGGACATCGGAAATAAGAAAGTCATAAATTCTCCCTGCACTTGTCTTGGTGAGGAGTTTGCCTCCCTTGACCTGGGACATGGCAATCCTGATTGCATTCAGCTCCTTTATGTCTGCCCCATTACCCATAAGGCAGTCCGATATGTCAGCCATCTCAGTCACTGTAATCCATTCCTCAGGAAATTCAAAAAGAGCGGAACCGCCTCCGGAAATGAGCGTTACGAGAATATCGCTTTTTTTAAGGCTCCCAATGAGGTCAAGTATTCTCCCTGTGGATATGCTTGACTTCTCTGATACCCTAGGATGGGTGCCATGAAGCAGATCAAGCTCTCCCCACCTTTCTGTCTGTTCTATACCCTCCGGCACTGTTATAATGGCTTTTCTTATCTTGCCAGATAAAGCATGCCTGAGGCCTCTGTACATTGACAAAGAGGCTTTCCCGAAACCGATTGCATAAATATCGCCACTGGCATAGTTTTTAAGGTCTTCACCTACAGCCTCCTCTACCCTCCTTGCAGGTTCCATTTTAGAGAACGTACTTTCAATGGCTGAGAGAAGCGTCTCCCTTTGCTCCGTTCCCGTGATAGATGAACGGTTCCTGATCAGGGATGGCTCAGTCCTCATAAGTGACCTCCAGGCCTGAGAGATGCCATTGTACCATGCCTCCCCGCATATTCACAGGATTGATGTACCCTGACTGAAGTGCCATGTTGCATGCATATAAGCTTCTATCACCTGTGGCACAGATAAATACTAACTTCTTTTCTCTTTCAGGGAGGTGCTCTTTCAGAAATTTTTCTAGCCCGGAAAGTGGCACATTGATAGATGATGTAATATGACCAAGGTCCCCTTTGAATTCTGGCTCCTCCCTCACATCCACAAGAATCATTTCCTCCCCTTCGTCCATCATTGTGAAAACATCAATTGGATTGGCATGAGTAACTGTTCTTTGCATGGCGTAATCATTGCTACTTATCATATATTATTTTTCAGAATATAGTATGAAAAGGAGATACTAGATTGAGCATACGGCACTTCATGTTTTCTAATTGCAGGGGAGAACACTGAAATGACTGTTTTAATATCTTACTGCGATGCTTACTACAGATGATCAGGGAGAATGCTACGAAGATACTGATTCTTCTGAGTTTTGAGAATCTCACCCTATATAAAATATCCAAATATCTGGCTAAGTTTAATGGACCACAGTCTAATGGGACAATTTCCCCTATACTTAAAAATCTCGTCAGTGAAAAGTACATAAAATTCAGCAGGCTCGGTCCACGAAAGGTATACAGCCTGACCGAGAAGGGAAAACAGTATGTGTCAACACTTCAGTCACTCAATGAAGTACTGAGGGAGAAGATATTCTCAGATTCAATCGCTGAGAAGTTTTTGTATCTGGACCTCTTCAGCAATCTTGAAGATGGGAATATTCTCAGAGATACACTTGAATCCATCAGTGGAGAGCTTCTTGCAATTCTGTGGCTTGCGTTCACCTTCAAGAAGGATGGACATGAGGAAAAGCTGTCTGAACTGACTCAAAAACTTTCTGTTGTAAGAGAGGAGTTGCTTCAGTATCACTAATAACGGTGTATGGTCTTATATGTTTTATAGCACCTCTTCCATCAGGTTATATGACTTTCTCGGTTGTAGCCTATGATCCTGAAATGGACGAGTGGGGAGTTGCAGTTGCCAGCAGATACCTTTCAGTCGGCTCTGTTGTTCCATGGGCAGTCCATGGTGTAGGATGCATTGCAACACAGGCAATGGCAAACTACTCTTACGGCCCAAAGGGGCTTTCTCTTCTTGCTGACAAAGATGCTGACGAAACCATTAAAATTTTAACCTCTGAGGATCCTGAGAGTTCTCACAGGCAGATTGGTGTGGTAGACAGGCATGGAAATGCAGCCAGCTTCACAGGAAAGAAATGTTTTGATTATGCTGGCAACATCGTTGGCAAGAACTTCTCGGTTCAGGGTAACATTCTCGCTGGTTCAGAGGTGCTTGAGAGAATGGTCGCAGTTA
Source organism: Thermoplasmata archaeon (assembly GCA_021802365.1). The sequence goes on from JAKAAJ010000006.1 coordinate 7,564, forward strand.
TGGAGAAACCGGGCAAGCTTGAATACAGACTGGTTGATTGTCTGAAGGCAGGGGAATCTGCAGGTGGCGACAGAAGAGGCAGGCAGAGCGCCGCCATTCTTATCGCTTCCAGAAAAAGGGAATTTGAAGCCACATCAGGCAAATTCATGGAGATCAGGGTTGAGGACCATTCAGATCCTCTGAAGGAACTGGAAAGGATAAGGGATCTCTGGGTCCTGATGTTCTATGATAATGAAATGGTTCCTGTGGAAAAGTACAAAGACCGGATTCAGTCCAGGCTAAAAGAGCTCGGATTCAACACCCTTGAGCAATGGGCAGGAATAAATAATTTTGAACACAACCTTAAGGACGGAATGATCGGGCGGAAAACCCTTGATTTTCTCCTATCCGGGTGATCAATCTGGCCAGCCCAGTTTACAACATAGGCGTGATTGGAGGGAGCATTGCGGATAGTGAAAACTACCAGGTGGCGAAAGAACTTGGAGGGATCCTTGCCAGGAGGGGGCACATTGTTTTGTGCGGAGGACTCCATGGAATTATGGAGGGCGTATCAGAGGGTGTTAAGGAAGAGGGAGGGATTGTAATCGGAATTCTTCCAGGATACAGCCCCGATTCCGGCAATAAACATCTGACGGTAGGTATACCCACAGGCATAGGCTACATGAGAAATTTTCTTATAATCAGGGGAGCCGACGTTATAATATCCATTGATGGGGCCACTGGTACTCTTTCTGAAGCAGCTTTTGCACTGTCTGAGGGCAAGACTGTTATCGCCATCGGTTCTCCGCCAGTTTCGAAAATGAAGGAAAGCGACGGCAGGCTGATCAAAGCCAGCACAGCCCTTGAGGCTGCAGATTTAGCGGAGAAGGAGGCAGAGGAAAGGAGAGCGGTCTCAAGGAAAATGGATACCCTCCATGGTTACATTTCCTGATGAATTGCCTCTACCTTACTGAATTCAAGATATAGACACCCTTTTTATTACGAAAATGTCCATTATTATATTTATCAAAAATGCTGCTATGCTCAGTACAAGAATTGCAGGAACAATGAGCAGAAGGTTTACAGCATGCCCCCCTATCAATGGGATAATTGAGGGATATCTGATAACCACAGAAGTTGGAAAAGCTTCAAGAAATGAGATTCCTGCAAGATCGAAGAATATTACGAATATCTGAAGGCCAAGTGAACCCAGCCTCAGGAGGTCGTAGGTAAGGTAGCTGAGGGCAATGGCCAGTACCCCCAGGAGAACAACTTCCTGATCCAGCGGAAATATGGCAATATCCACAAATATAGAGAATACGCCTATGATCAGCGACAGTATCGGCACTATCCATCTCTTTTCACCTGTAAATCTTCTGGCAAGGAAAGGCGAAAATGAGATAAGTCCAATGGCTGCGAGAACCATGAAATCTGTAATGTCTACGAGAAACGACGAGGATGTAAAACTCAAAGCGAGTATGAGTGCCAGGGTGAAGAACCAGGAGAGTGATTTCATTGACCTTGGGAAGAAGCCATCACTGGAGAGGCTTCTGAGATGCCTGGATGCGGCAATAAAAGCTGGCACAAATGTTGTGATATCGGCAATCAGAAACGCGGAAATAGTGAGAAGGCCAAATTGAGGGCTTATATATTTATCAACCACATAGAGGGCAGGAAGTGATGCTTTCTCTATGCCTGACAGGCTTGGATGCACAGCATAGTAAGAAAGAGCTACCAGAAGCATCACAGCCAGTGAAAATAGAACTGTGATGATCATGGACATGGACACGTATCTTATCCTGCTCATGGGCTTCAGGTGAAATATCCTGGAGATCACTGGTATTGTTGAAGTCTCCTTTGTTTCCTTGATTATTGACTGGATCTCCTGAAACCCAAAGAAAAGGATGAACAGATAACTTGTATTCTCAAGTATCTCTATTCCCATGTTTCCTGATCCTATGGTAGTGAACCCGCTGAAATTCCAGCCCCCACGGAATCCAAGAATAAGGCTCTGTATTATGATGATTACCACCATTATCACAAGCATTACAATCTGCCCCATTCCTATCAGTTTCAGATACCTGTTTTCCAGAAATGCGTTTATGATGAACCAGACAGCAAATGAAAGAACCAGAAATCCAAGGACAGCATAAATGTAGTATGTCTGTACACCGTACACCTTGAGTATATCAGGAAGGCTCTGGAAAGTGAATGTCAGAAAATAGATGGCAGAAAATGCAGCCAGTGCAGTGTTTGCAACCCACATTGAAAGCCTTGAGATGAAATATGTCACAGAGTTTTTACCGACACCGATCCTTAGGAATCCAGGGCCGCCAACGGAATCTATCTTATTTTTCTCAGTATAGACATACATATAGGAATATACCCAGGCTATCCCCAGTGATATGAGGCCGGCGATAACGAGAGAAACAACGCTTACAATAGCATACTGCACTATGTTTACAGGTAGAATGATAAACAGTGGTGAGCCTATAGTGGTCCCTATTCCAATGGCAAGAAGTGTGACAAAACCATAAGTTGGCCTAGCCCTGACCGTCCTTACCGGTCTCTTGAATTTGATCCTCAGGGATTCTGGAAATATGGAAACCAGTGCCAGGCCGGATATAAGGCCGGCCATCAGGGCGAATATCTGAATTGTGAGCGGAAGCCTCAGGGTAGTCGATGATATCCTCTTAAGGGCTTCCCCCATAATGAGAGCGGAAACCCCTGCAAATATTGCTCCAAGTACAACTGTCAGGTACTTGAAAGATATGACGATAATTCTCAGGTCCTTTCGATTGTTGAACATATTAAATCAGGAGGTTAAGCCTGAGTCCTCCAGAGTGTTGGCAGCAACCTTGAGTATGGCAAAGGCCCCAATTATAAGCGTGGCACCCAGCACAAAGAGAAGAAGGGCAAGCAGTGAGGTTATGAATGGCCCTGGATGCAGTAGTGTGACCCGTTCAGAGAAGTAATTCAGAAATGTCTGGGGATTGTCATATGCGTAGAAAGATGGCACTATCAGGCCAAGGCTCAGGAATATAAGAATCCCTGCCATCGCGATCTCACCAACTGCAATGATGAATGACCATAGGGAGCTCTTCCTGAATCTTCTCGATAGAAGAGATAGGAACTCCTGTACATCAAGATCCTTGGCTCCGGCGATTTTTCCCAGTGCTCTTTGGTTGTACTCACTGTTATTCTGGGAAAGAACAGCAACTGCTTTGATGTCCAGAACCAGCTGATCGAGCAAACTGTCAAATGAGTCCCTGGTTTTTTCCTCTTCCGTGTCCACGAATGATCACAACCAATAGAGAGAGTGGTTAAAAACAGTTGCGATGAGGCTCAGCGTGTCTGAAAGAAACTGAAAAAAAGGTACGGCACCCTTCAGGCTCAGATATGATTCTGCGCCTTTAAAGCCCTATTCCTGAATCCGGATCTGTGATCGGATAATATGAATTTTCCACTGAAGAATTCTGCTATTGTGGATTGTGTTACAACCCACATCAGGGGGACCATTGTACCCCATACAGCGATTTCGAATACAAGAACTGATGACAGGCTGAAGAACGGCCACGGGTTTATTCTGTATTCAAGCCCGAGATAGAATATGAGAAGGCTGAAAATTCCCATGGAAATTGAAAGAGTTTCGCTCACCAGATATCCTCTGGGCAAAACCTTCCTGATGGCACCAACAGCAAGACCTCCTGAAATTGTTGAGAGGGACATGGCAGCAAATGCCGGGAAACTGTTCAGTGCGAGGTTAGCAAGTAAAGGGTCAAACCATACAAAGACTGCGAATGTTCCAGCGAATAGAATGGGAATGGTCCACAATTTCCTGCTCTTAAGAATGTATCCCCCATAAAGAGAACCTATTAGATAACCAAGAAAAGCTCCTGCCATTGATGTTCCAAATATGAATAGCGGTGTCCGGAAATACCCCAGATAAACAGCAAGTGTACTTACCGTTGGAAGAGTTATGAGTCCAGCATACAGAATGGCTCTGGCTATTGTATTGACATATCCGGTTAATTTTCCATAGAATACTGGATAGCTGCTCTTCACAACCCAGAAAATAAGGTTTGTCATCAGAAGGAATATCCAGCTTTCAAGGATAAGAGGGATCATGCCAATAGTGACTATGGCAGCCGCCACTGACGGAAGAAGTCCTATACATCCTTCACACTGGCAGGAGAGGGCTCCGGCGATCCCCTGTACTCCGGAAACAGCCATGCCTGAATTCCCACTCCTTGAAAGGATTCTGAATATTCCGTAAAAATTGTCTACTGCAAGTATCGAAATTGAGGTGAATATCAGTATGATCAAAGGACTCACTGTAAGTGTAACTATGGAGCCGTAAATGTTCACTCCATAGCTGTATATCCAGGGCAGTGGTTGGCCGGGAAAGATGAATATGTATTTCAACGGAATCACTGTAACGGATGCGCTGGATGGCTGCGAAATGAACTGCAGGGATTCGCCTAGATAGTACATAAACATGGAGAATGCCATATATGCAAGAAATGATGCATAACTTTTCCTGGTCCAGTTAATGCTCAACAGCGAGAACACAAGAATTATGATGGCAAATACCAGATATGATGGATAGTACAGGAATAACATTACCATTAGCGAAGAATTGAATACCTGTAAATAGCTGAAATACCTTGAAATTCTCAAATCAAGGTATTCTGTAATGGCAAATATAATAGGAACGGAAATGAAAAATGATGCCGGAATAAGAAAGTACATTAATCCGCGGTCGTCTATGAGAATTGAATGGTTTAGGGCCGGAATGAAAAGGATAGCAGTTAACACACCCTCAATTAATGATAGGTCAATCCCTAAATTATTTTTCCCAGTCATTCCAGCCATATCTTCCGCCACCTTTAGCTCACTATTACGCTGCCCATCATCCATCCCTGAGTAGACATTGCTCCTTCCCATCCATTAGCGCCAGAGCCACAGGGGGCATTACATTGCCAGTTGTAGGTTCCAGACTGGGATGAGGTGAAATGAAGATCAGCAACCACTGTTGATGACGGAGGTATTGGTATATTCAGATTCAGCCCCGATACTGTGAATGTGTGTGAAACACTGTAGGGAGGGAATGCCGAAACGGTAGATCCTCCGCTGAACCTTGATGAGGTTGAATTTACGTTTGTGTTGTTTATGACCTTTACCACATTGCCTACCGTGCCATTTACGTCATACAGGGAAGCCTGCCCTGCACCGTCTCCGATATTATTCTGCGCCTGCCCAAGTGGATATGCGGTTCCATTGTCATAACATATGATTGTCAGAGTAATGTTCTCATTGTCTGGGAATGTTATTGTTGATGTTGATTTAAGAGACCCGTTCTGAAGAAGATAATAATGCGGCTGCTGCCCAATTGATGAATTGTAATAATTCTCGGTGGTGATTACCAGGGTTATAGCCACAGGGCCGGATGGCCCTGAACTCTGAATATGGGCCGGATGCGTGATATTCAATGATATCCCGTATGCACCGGCCATTACAGCAATGACCACAAGAGCTATGAACAGTTTCTTACCTATTTCCATTTTTATCGAATGTAAATCTGAAGTTAATATATATCATTCTAACCTTACTATTAAGGGAGCATGTCACATCCGTGTTCAATGCGGATAAAGTTTATCATATGTTGTAACCTTATCATTTGCCAATGCCGAGAAAAAAATCTTCAATTGACACCCTTATCGAGGTGAGCAGGGAGGACTGCAAGGTAACCAATCTTGTCTATTCAAAAAAATTCAAAGCAGAGGTAATGAGGCTCAAGATTGGAGGAGAAGTCACAATTCACAGAATTATCTGCCAGAGCGACAAAGAAAAGATTCTTGAAGAGCTCCGGAAAAACGGCATTTCCAGTTCTGAAGTCGGGAAGAATTCAATCTGGGCCAGGAGTGAAAGCTGTTCCAGCTGTGCTTTTCTGTCTAAGGAGAATATAATTATAACGGGAAGCAGGTCATACAACAGAACAAGGCTATCTTACAGATTCAAAGCTCCATCGATGGCGTATGTAAGAAACCTGAATTCAAGACTTGAGGAAAAGGGATTCGCTCCTCTTCTGGTAGAGGCAAATGAGGAGACTAACTCAGATCTGACTGAAAGGGAGCAGGAGATAATTGAGATCGCCTTCAGGAAGGGATATTACGATTCTGACCGGAAAATTTCCATGAAGGAGCTTGCAAAGGAACTAAAGGTTTCAGTGCCTTCCCTGTCTGATGTTCTGAGGAGAGGGACAAGAAAGATTGTTAAGGATTATGTTGAGAACCATCTGTGAAACTCTTCTATCATTTGTTTGTGCATGAAATGTTTGTAATAGATATTGATCAATCATTTTTTCAATAAAAACTATTAAGGGATAAGTCACTCAGGTAATTGCGCTGAATCAAACAGGGAGGAAAATAAATGACAGACCAGGTAAATGATGAATCATTGCGGGTATTGCGTTCAGTCTTCTATGACCTTTTTGATTCGGTGATCTATGCCCGCAGGGCATCTGATGCCTCCAAGGACCTGGAAAGCCTTCGGGCCGGTGAAAATGACAGAAAGAAAAGGGTTGACCAGCTGCAGTCTGATCTCGTTGGCCTTATTAATGTATACAGCCAGGAGGAGAAGAGTGCATTTTTTCAGGGAATAAAGGAGACCCTTATGAAGTTCATTTCAGCTACCCTGGACGATTTCAAGAAAAAAATCGCCCCCTCTAACAGTGATCAGATAGCAGCAAAGGAAGAGGAGGTCAAAGCATATAGGGCTAAGGGCATCAGGGCAATAGAAGTATTTCTTTCAAGAAATTATATTCCTGTAAATGATAGTGAGGTGTCCCTTAAATTCCAGAATGGAGGCTATGAGTGCCGCTATCGTGCAAACTGTCCTAAGGATCTGGAATACGAGTTCCTTCTTGACACATCTGAGGTGGAATTTCTAAGGTCCAGGCTATTCCCATCGTCATTCCAGAAAGGCATAAGAGTCCCAGTGAGGCTTGGGAAAAGCTGGATGAGCAAGGATCCCGTCCCCGATTTTGAACGCCTTGATGAATATTACATATCATCTTCTAATCTTTCAAGCGGTGACCTGTTCATTAAACTGACCCATGATGAAGCTGGTTCTGAGATCAGGATTCACCAGACAAATGCTGACGTGAGCTCTTTTCTGGAGGTTGAATACCAGGACTCACTGGGCAAAGTTTCTGTAACATCGGAACCGGCGCTGAATGGCAATCTGGAAAGAGACGGCATACTGACGATTTGCAGACAGATGAGAAACAGCCTTGAAATGCTTAAGGAGAAGAAGCTTCGAATTTCCTCTCTGGTTCTCAGGGAGACTAATGTTCTCGAAACTCAAAACTATTCTTCCATGATAACAACAATAGTTGAGATCCTTCTGCCCGCCATAAAAGAGGCTTTCGCAACTGTGATAACTGGTTCACTCAAACCTGCGGATCAGCAGATCATATCAAAGGATCAGATACTGGACAGGCTCAAGTTAGTGCCTGATATAGCGCCAGCAATCACAGCAATGTTAGGGTTTCAGGGATTGCTTGACGGAATGGGGACAAATTGAGATAAAGTTGTATGGAGAAGTATACTGTTTTCTATGACGAATTCTGCCCTTTCTGCAATTTCTCAGTGAAACTGCTGAGAAGATTCGATGTACTGCACAGGATGTTTTTCCAGGGAATGGCAGAATACTCAAAGAAAAACCGGATTTCTGTCGACGATATGATGAATTCCGGTATTCAGGTAGAGACTCCAGATGGAAAGAAATATTTCCGGATGAGGGCCATTGCCCTTATCACATTACGCTCTCCTCCTCTTTTTCTGCTCTCCCTTATGACAGATTTAATTGTTGTGGCAGGACTTGGGGAAAGTGTCTATGAGCTTGTGGCGAGCAGAAGATACAGTATCCCCATACCAGGAAATCATGTTTTAAGGAAGCATTAAAGGACAGTATCATTGAGTAACTTTCCCAGTCTGGCTCCTGCGTAATGAGTCTATTGGGACAAAATAGGAATCAATGCCCATTTTCCTGGCAATTGCAGCGGCATAAGCACTCTGGAGGCCTTTAGTGCAGTAAAAAACCACAGGCTTGCCCAGGTGCCCTTTATGGACCAGGGTATCTTTCAACTGCTTGAGCCCTATGTTAACTGCACCAGGGTAGTGCCACTCCCTGAAGTCGAGTGGACTCCTCAGATCAAATGTAAATGCGCCTTCAGGAATTTCATTGGAAATCAGGCTGGATCTTTGAAGCGAGTCAATGACATCATCTATTTCCGAAGCGCTTATCTGAACCCTTGAATTGACCATATCTTCAATACCAAGCAAGTTGGAAAAATCTGATTTTATTATCTCAGGATCTGCTCTCAGCACAATTTCCTGAGAGAAGAGTGAACAGAACTCCCCCATGCTTGTTTCAGGAAATGTTCCAATCTTTCTGGCTACCTCTGTGATCTCGTCCTTATCCATGCCCACGAGAGGCCTGAAAACTGGAAAATCGAATCCGGCATTTATGGCCATAAGATTGGCCGGGGTCTGGGAAGAAACCTGCCCTATTGATTCTCCTGTTACTATGCCATTCCCATTTTTTTCCAAAGCGATCCGCTTTGCTATTTCATAAAGAGACCTCTTGTATGTAATGTTAGGGATTCGGACTTTTCCTGAGAGGAGGATTTCTTCCAGCAGTGGAGTACCGTCCACAATATTGATGGATGGGAGGTATCCGCTTGACCAGTATTTAATGAGGGGTTTTATTGATTTAAGGAATTCAACAGTGTCTTGAGGATGTGCCAGCGAGATGAAAACATAATCCACCATGCATCCTCTCTTAAGAAGATACCATGCCGCAACAGGGCTATCTATACCCCCAGATACCAGCGCAGCTACCCTGCCTTCGGATCCTATTGGCAAACCTCCGGGGCCACTCTGGGATTCAGTGAAAATATATGCTCTGTTGTCCCTCACTTCAACATTAATCTCCAGATCAGGATTGACAAGGTCTACCCCGCTCGAATAACTGTAAAGAGAGTCACCTACTGCCCTTGCAATATCCATGGATGTAAAGCTCTGGCCCCCTGCCCTTCTGGCCCTAACAGCAAACTTTTTTCCTTTCAACTGCATCGGGAAGCGGGATTTGCAGTAGTCTATAATGTCTTCCAGAGAACTTATTCTGATCTCAGTTGCATGCGAGAATGACTTGATCCCCATTGTCCTTGAAAGTGCGGATCTGACCTTTACTTCAGACTGAAAACCGCTGACAAAAATCCTCCCGCGTGAACTCCTTATTTCGCAACTGTCTCCCAGTCTGGACAGTAGCTCCCTGAAGTTGGTCCTGATCTTGCCCTCCATCATTCCCCTTGCGCGCTTGCCTTTTATTCCAACCTCTGCATAGCGCAGAATAAAAACAGAATTTTCCTCTGGGACAGCGTCAGATTCACTCATAGGCATCAGAATTTTAATTCATCCTGGTAAATTCCCACAAATATCGGATATTCCTTTGTGATCCATTTCCTCTGTTTTGCCTCCCTGAGCCTTTGTGTAACATGTGACCAGTCGGTCAGGGAGTCTGTTTCATACATGACTATGAACTCCTGATCACCGATTCCGTAGGAATACGTTGTATATGATCTGATATCACTGTTTTCCGGATCATTGACGGCCATCGAGATATGCTCTGACATGATTCTCTTTCTTTCCTCAGAGGGCTCCAGATACCAGGTGGGATCCTTGATCATAGGGTAGGCAATAAAGTATTTCTTGGGAGTGAACCTGAGCGTGTCATCAAGAGTGGTCCCATTTCTGGCATAAGGGGAATGCTCATAAAGCGCAAACATGCTATACTGGGCATCTGCATAACCCATAAATGAAAAATTAAGAATCTGCTTTGTCCGGACCAGATCTTCTGATCTTCTTGAGGAAAACCAGAATATGATATCCGAATCCCATCTCATCGATTCATAGTTCCTGAAATTCAAGAGGCCGGAGGGGAGACTCTTCAATGATTTGATGAATGAATCCGTCACAGAGGATGAGACCTCATTCCTGTGCAGATAAAAATTGCTGTTGAAACGGTATGTGATGACCATCGTCTTTATTTCATCATCCATAGAGAAAACTCCTTTATGTGTATCACTTCATCAGATATATCTTGTTTGAATGACAGATACTTCATACGCCGGTGATCTTAATATTATTATCTTTCTGAATTTAAACACCACTGTTATTATTTGTTCTGTAAGAACATATGCCTGTGGAATGCTAACAATTAACTTATATCGAATTAATAAAATATTTATATTAATTAGATAATACATAGGCATGGATTATGGAGATGTTTTCAATTCTGTTGACGCCGTTGAATATTATGTTGGCTCCGCAAGACAGTGGGCCTATTACCACAGGCATGCACTTGGTTTCGATCTGGTGGGATATGCCGGACCTGAAACGGGTGTCAGGGACAGGGTTTCTTATCTGATGAAACAGGGAAACGTAAAAATGATATTTACCAGCTTCCTCAATTACACTTCACCAATAGCAGATCACGTAAAGTACCACGGAGACGGAGTAAGAGACATATCAATGAAGGTTGACAACCTTGGAGACACTATTGATTTTATAAAACAGAAAGGCGTAGCAAAGTATGACGCGCCAAAGAAGATTAAAACTGACAACGGAACTCTTAATGTGGCCACTCTAAGAAGCTATGGAGAAACCCTGCACACCCTGAATGATTATTCTGAGTATGAGGATAATCTTCCTCCTGGTTTTCAGGAGGTTGGCCAGAAGGGAAAACCATCGGGCCTGAAAAAAATCGACCATATTGTGGGAAATGTTGAGGACAAAATGATGGACCCATGGGTCAACTATTACGTAAAAGGACTGGGGTTTGACCAGCTTATTAGCTTCGATGACAAGGATATCAGCACAGAATATTCATCACTTCGTTCAAAGGTTGTTCACTATGGAAACAGAAGGATAATTTTCCCAATAAATGAACCCGCAATAGGCCTGAAGAAGTCCCAAATACAGGAATATCTGGATTATTACAACTCGCCTGGAGTGCAGCATATCGCTATAGAGACCGACAATATAATAAAAACAGTTGAGGACCTCTCCTCGAGAGGTGTGGAATTTCTCAGCACTCCCCATGTCTACTATGAGACTATGCCGGAAAGGGTCGGAAAAATAGACGAGAAGCTAGAAGATCTGGAGAGGCTGAACATACTTGTGGACAGAGATGATGATGGATATCTGCTTCAGATATTCACAAAACCTGTGGGAGACAGGCCAACGTTTTTCTATGAGATAATTCAGAGAAAGGGTGCCACATCTTTTGGGAAGGGAAACTTTAAGGAGCTCTTCAAATCAATAGAATTAGAACAGGCCAAGAGAGGAAACCTTTAATGAAATTATTCAGAGTAGTTACTGACGAAGGACCGAAATGTGCGGTGGAACATGGAGATGCACTTTACGATATAGGTGCTATCCTGGAGAGTGACCCGCCTGACGGTTCACGCTCTTTTTACGGATGGTTTTCTTCCAATCAACAGAAGCTGATCAAAAAGATTGGTGACGGAATTGAACAGGAGGCTGCAATCACACCTAATTCCTATCAGATCCCTGTTCATGGGCTGAACCAGATTAGAGACTTCTATGCTTTTGAAATGCATGTCAAGAATTCCAGAGCCCTGAGAAACCAGGAGGTCCCAAAGGAGTGGTACGAGGTCCCAGCTTACTATTACTCAGGCACATCAGGGGTCATACCCAGCGGACATAACCTGAAATATCCAAGATTTTCAAAGGAACTTGACTATGAGCTAGAGGTTGCTGCAGTAATCGGAAGAGAGGGCAGAGATATACCAAGGGGTGACGTCTGGAACCATATTTTCGGATTCCTTCTTGTCAGCGACTGGAGTGCAAGAGATCAGCAGAGAAAGGAGATGGCCATTGGACTCGGCCCATCCAAATCCAAGGATTTTGCCACAACATTCGGATACAGCCTGACTACAGCCGATGAGATCAAAGCTAAAATAAATTCTGACGGGAAGATAGTTGAATCTGTTTGGGCATATGTTAATGGGAAGGAATATTCCCGTGGAAATCTTGTGGACATGTACTGGACATTCCAGGATATCATCAGCTGGGCATCAACTGACTGCACACTAAAACCGGGCGATGTCATAATGAGCGGAACGGTTGGGAATGGATGTATCCTCGAAAGAAGCAAATCTGGAATGAACTGGCTTAAGCCAGGAGATACCGTTGAATTCGGGTCAGATTCCATGGGGCGCTTAAAAACAGAAATAGTGGAGTGATTGTTATGGTGTATTATGTAAGAAAAGGAAAAATTCCTGAATTCAGGCATACCTATGACAGCAGGGACAACATTCTCAAAGAGGAACTGTTTGGGGAAGAGAGCTTTGATGGCCCGTATTCTCTGCTCTATCACAGGACAGAACCGACGAGAGTTATATCAGTCAGTGGTGAGAGAAAACCGGAAATCTCAATGGGATTAACGGAGAACAGGCTTCACAGGCACATTAAGGGATATGAGCTTAAGCGCTCAGGAAATTTCATCACAGGAAGGGTTGATCTTCTGGTCAACTCCAAGCTCAAGATTGGCATGCTTAAACCGGAACACAGCTCTGTAAATCTTTACAGAAATGCCTATTATGATGAGATATTTTTCATACATGAAGGTTCTGGGAAAATAACAACTCCATTCGGAAGACTGCACTTCAGGAAGGGTGATTATCTCTATATCCCCAAGGGAACCACATACCACATGGAAAATGGGAAATCAGACACTCTGCTGTACGTTCAGAGCAGGGAGCGAATTTCCATACCGAAGAGGTACCTAAACATTTACGGGCAGCTGAAGGAGGGCACACCATTCTATTCCAGGGACTTTGTTATTCCTGAATTTACTGAAACAGAGAAACTTGATGGGGATTTCAATGTGTATGTAGAATATGACAATGAATTCATTATAGAGAAAAGAGACAGGACGCCATTTGACCTGGCAGGGTGGGACGGATATCTTTATCCATTTACCATCAACGTCGAGAAAATGGCCCCTATTGTTGGGAAACTGCACCAGCCTCCACCTGTGCATGAGAATTTCAGCGCCTCCTCGTTCATGATAGGTGCTTTCCTGCCCAGAAAGTTCGACTTTCATCCCAGGTCCATACCAATCTCTTACTACCACAGCAACATAGATACAGATGAGTTTCTGTTCTATTCTTCCGGGAATTTCATGAGCAGAAAGGGTATATCGCCAGAGTCTATGACTCTGCATATAAGAGGGCTAATTCACGGTCCTCAGCCAGGAGCTGTCGAAAACGCCATCGGGAAGGAGTCGACTGACGAGGTTGCAATAATGGTTGAGGCATATGAACCACTGAAACTGACACAATCAGCAGTAAGCATGGATGACCCTGATTATATGAAAAGCTGGGTCTCTTAGTCAGGGACCAGCCCTTACAAAACCTCCATTTTCCTTCTTAACTATCAGGTAGGAGCAGTTCTGGAATCTCTCTATAACATCATTTCCAAGGATCATGGAATTGACAAATGCCATAACACCACCGTGTGTTACCACCCCCACCTTTTCAGTTCCGGATACGCCGGCAAGGTCTGACAGCCCCCTCAACACTCTGGCCTTAAATTCTGCAAGTGGTTCTGATCCGGGAATATGGTCAAGATCGGCACTCAGTATGCTGGTCAAATGAATCCCGTACTTTTCCACTATTCCGTAATAGTCCAGCCCGCTGATGTCGCCGCAACCTCGCTCCCTGAACTCAAATATTTTTCCTCTGTATGGTATGCCTGATGTGCCTGAGATTTCCTCTGCAGTCTGTATGGCCCTTGTCATATCGCTGCTGTAAAGAGACCCAATTTCAAGTTCTGTTGCATTTCTGCCGAATTCCCGGGCCTGCTCAATTCCATGAGAATTTAATGGGACATCGTCTCCACACTGCCAGATCCCCTTAAGGTTGGAATCTGTTTCCCCATGCCGTATGAGAAATACTAGTGCCATTCAAAAAAGTAATAAGAAAATAGTTAATTAGATATTCCATAAAATTAAGGAAATATCGATGGGATTCAACTGAAAATTATTGGTCTGCGAGCCCAAGCCAGAACTTTTCTTCAAGGTCAAGTATGCCTTTGGCGCCTTTCATGAAACTGTCCCTTGCTACTGGATCATCCTTGTGGGTACCCAGTATATTCTCCATTGCCTCCTCATGGTGTTCCTCAAGTTCCCTGTGAAAAGTAAAATACCTGATGTCTGCGCCAGCGTATTCCGGATGCTTTTCCTTCCACACCTTGAAGCCTGCAAGTATCTTGTCCCACATTGGTATTGCCATGTTTTCCAGCCCGAATTCTGCACCAAGAGCTTCAAAATGATCTCCGGAGAAATATGTCCTCATTCCATCCAGCCAGCCCTTGGTTGTTCTGAGTTGCTGCCTTTTTACCATTGCAACCGGATCTATGTTCAGGCTTCTCAGGTATTGTCTGTACAGCAGCTCATGCCTCTTGTTGGGATCATCATCACCCAACTCTGAAACCAGTATAGTTGTGAGGTTCCTTGCATCATCCTCATCCGGTGTGTTTACCAGGAGGGTTGAAAGAATGCTCGGCCACTCCCGTGTAAAATGAAAGAACTCAATAGAAAATCTCTTGAACTCATCTTCTGAAATGTCCCCTTTTGCAAATCTGTTTATGAAATCGTTATTTGTTGCATTGTGTGCTTTCACAAAGTTATATGTCTTCTTATAAAAATCCCCATCTTCGTATGTTTTCTGTTCCATGCTATAGTATTACAAATCAGTTATAAATATTTGATCCAATTATGACTGCGAAAATATCAGAACAGCAAAATACTATAACAGACAGATAAAAACAAAAGTAATATTCCATGTGAGCCATGTTGAACGAATGAGATTGCAGGAGGGAGATTACTTTGATCTGGTTTACTATCTTTCCGGCATGTTTGCGGTGAAACGAATGAGAGATATCCCGATGGATATATTCCAGATCCATTACATTGGTTCGGAGATGATAACCCATCCGGGAAAAGATGAGACATATTACACTGAAGACTTCCCAGGGAAGGGGATGCAGGATCAGGTTAAATGTATCGATCTTGATGTGGAATGCCCATCCAGGAATGAAAGATTCCATGTTAAAATCAACTGGGACTATACAGATATAGAGCCAGGCACAGGAACTGGAAAGGATTTTATGGATTTCCTGGACAGGTCAACATTTAGATATTTTTAGCCCATCCCTCAACATGAATATTTTCACTCTTGATTTTGGAAATGGCCAGGAGGTTTGCCTGGGAAAAGGGAAAACCATTTACCAGTTTGTTGACCGCGAAAAACGTCCTAAGGACGCCGTGGATCTGATAATGAATTACAGAAGTTATCTGGAACAGGATCTTGCAGAGATCCCACGAAAATACTCTTATTGCCCTCCGATAACTCCTCAGCAGATGTTCCTTCCTGCCAGGAACTTCAGGTCTCATTCTGAGGAGTCAGGAACCCAGCCTCCAGAGAACCCATACTTCTTCATGAAGACCCAGAACGCACTTGTTCCCCATCATGGAAATGCCATACTGCCTAGAGGCGTTACCAGGCTAGACTACGAAGGCGAAATAGGCATTATCATTGGAAAACGTGGAAAATACATCAAGCCGGAAGACGCTGGAGATTACATTTTCGGTTACACTGTGCTGGACGATATCAGCATCAGGGACTTTCAGACACAGAGCCAGAAAGGTTATGGAATGGACTGGGTTCTAGGGAAGAATGGGGATGGCTGCATGCCCATAGGTCCCCATATTGTTCCCAAAGAAGATGCTGGTGATTTTAAATTCACAATTGAAACTTTTGTTAATGATAAGATGAAGCAGCATGGTTCAACGGAAGATATGATATTCTCTCCTGAGCAACTAATAGCGAGATTATCCCAGACAATTACACTCCGGGAAGGAGATCTCGTCAGTACAGGGACTCCTGCTGGAGTGGCCGAATATTCATCAAAGGAGTACCTTAAGCCAGGAGACAATATTGAGATCAGCGTTAAAGGAATAGGCACTCTGAAGCATTCCATAGTTGCAGACCAGTAATTAGATGTACAGGCACACTCCGCACATCAGAAGCAACCCGGCCATATTCTTTACCCCTGGGAATAGGGAAATAGGCCTTACCAGAAGAGGAGAAAAAGTTTATGCTCCAGATACAGCACTGAATTCCCACATTCTCATTACCGGAGGCACTGGCATGGGAAAATCAAACATTATGAAACTGCTTGCAGCAGAGGCCTCAGAAAAGGATGACTCCGCAATTCTTGTAATAGATCCGCATGGGGATACAGCGATGAGCCTGATGTCGGCCTTCCCCCGCAGGATTATGTTTCTTCCTCTTGGAAAGGGAAATATAGGGGGTTCTGAACTAAGTATCTCCATGAATCCCATGCATCAGATTGGCCTAGATCCACACGTAACAGCTGGACTGATAAAGGATGCATTCTCAGGGAATGAAATTCTTTCGCAGGGTACATGGGGGCCAAGGCTGGAGCTTGTCTTCTCATCTCTTCTCACTACGCTTCTGGAAACAGACAGCAATGCAAGCCTTGCTGACCTTGCAGATGTTCTGACTAACCAGAATAAACTCCGACTTATCCTGAGGAATACAGGCGATTCCGCTTTTGCGTCCTATATGAAGATGCAGATGTCAGACTGGAAGGGTTGGTTGTCTTTTGTATCCAGTACACTTAACAAGATTCTTCCTGTAACCTCAAACCCGCTGACTTCATCCATAACTTCCGGAAGAGAAGATTCCTTCAGCCTGGAAGATGTTTTCAGGAACAGAATGATTGTTATCCCTGAGATCTGGAACAGCGTTCTTTCAGGTGATGCATCAACTGTTCTAAGTTCTCTTTTAATAGTAAAATTCTGGGGATTCCTGCTTTCCAGATATGGAAAGGAGGTGTTGAGGCTGAGAGTGTTCATAGACGAAGCTCAGTTAATACCGGAGAGCATAATAGGAAAGATAATGACTGAGGGCCGTAAATTCGGTTTTTCTCTTACGCTTGCAACACAGCAGCTCCCTGCGAAATCCGACATTTGGTCCAGATCTGTTCTCGGAAACACCGGAAGTGTATTTCTTTTTGGAACTTCGGATAGAGACGCTGCACTGATCTCAGGTTCATTCTTCAGTGGAGGTATGGAGAAGACGGTGAAAGATGCCGCTAAAGGGCTTGTAAGAGGTGAGTGCCTTGCCTGGTCTAAATATGGGGATTCTATTTCAGGGCCCCTCTTCATCAAAGCCCTGCCTTTTCCTGACAGCCCACTGGATCTTGAAACCTTCAGGTCTGAAGCTCTCGCAAAGTATGGCAGCCCTGGAAAGGAATTGATGGAGTCAGGAAATGTTGATCTGCATGAGGAGCTTATCGCGAAATTTTCCCTTTTCATGGAGAGGAAAGGAATTCACATGGATACGGGGGTTTCAGTTGGTGGCAAAATACCAGATGGAGTGTTTCAGACTGGCGGGAGCCAGATTTTACTTGAGGTGGAGGTTTCGGATCTTGCCAGTATAAGGAGAATCTGGGACAAGATTATTAATTATAAAGGATGGAAGAAAATACTTCTCACCCCAGCAGGTTTTGGTGAACCCCTCCTTGAAAGGATCGTTGACCGGATCATGAATGTTTCCCCAATGGATAAGGACCTGATTTCCCATTCATTGTCTTCTTTCCTTGATACAGCAGTTGCGGAATTTGATCAGAGATTCAGGCTCGTAATTCCTGGAGACAGGATGCTTCTGAATATTGATAATATGCAGTCAGGATCCATTTTAACAGGCGTGCGAAGGCACAAATACGGCGCCTTAATGGAAAAAGCACTCCGTCTCATGGTGAAGTCGGGTAGAAATCTGGCGGAAATCAGGGACATTTTTGATGGAAACCTTAACCCATCCTTGCAGGACATGCTTCCCAAGGATGTCTGCAAGAGCAGAGAGTTTATCACACTTAAGGAGGTTTATGAACTTTGCAGGAGATAGCTGATCTTAAAATCTCTGATCTGAATTCAGTAGACCTGAATTTTACCCCCTTCGTCCCTTCAGACCAGGAAAATTTCCATATCAGTTACAGGCCGGAAGGGAGCAAATGGGCTTCCATCCTGTTCATGGATATCTATAACGGACATAGACTGAGAATAAAGGAGTTCTTCATGGACTGGTTCTGTCCGGGATATCCAAAAAGCCTTATGAAAAGCTTCGTGGACGCCTATTCAGGCCTTGAAGTAACGCAAATAAACAGTACAGTATATTTTTATGGAAAAAATTACAGAAACAGAGATTCTGTAACTTTCTATGCTTCAGGAACAACGGTTGAAATTGAGTCTGAAAGCTCATGCTCTTCAGAAGAACTTATGGAATATTCTGCAAGCCTCATTCCCGTAATGGGATTGAAACACAATAGGGCCGGAAGCGACTTCTTTCAGAGAAGTTTCTTCTGCAGACACCAAGCAGGTGACTGGTTCGAGGATATCAGAGTATCCAGACTTTCGTGGACAGCCTTAAGTGAGGAGATATGTCTTGGAAATGTTGTTTTGAAGGGATCTGGTATTGGGAGATTACTCCAGAACAGAAATGAACATTTAATCTGTGTTTACGAAGATACCAAGCACAACAGGGCAATCTGGATCGAATACCTGAGAGACGGATCCTCACTGGAGCATGGGTCATACCAGTTGAGGGTTGGAAAATATCTCTACACAGATTTTAATCTTGACGGGCAGACGAAAAAATGGGCATTCAGGAAAAAGACAGGTCCATATACTTTTCATTTTCAGATTTTGAACGGCAGAGTTACAGCGATGTTTTCACCCGGATTTGTTCTGAGCCAGGATAATCTGGAGAATATGAGCAGCCTGGTGGAATCCAGTCTGGTTAATGTATTTGAAAAGTAATAGAAAACATCTCTTGTGTGACATTGATTCTATCTTGCTATGGAAAGTCTGATGGTTATCATGAAAAATGATTTTTATTACAATGCCATAATGGTAAGGTGTCACTGATGTATAATTGCGGAAAGATTCAACAAATCACTATACTTTATGCCTCCACCAGACCGGGTACCTATGCAGCGGAGGAGAGAGATGTCCTTGGGCCAGATGTGTCAAAGGCTCTCTGCGAGGAAGCAAACCGTCAACAGATATCAATAGAGGAACTTATCAAGCGGAGGACTTCACGCAAGGTAGAGTCTGTGGTTATCAATTTGCCTGTTGCTGAAATTAAACCACTTAAGAAAGCACATGAAGAGTGAATTATTTCAAATTTTTTTTGCCAAAGTTTAAATGAACTGCCTGATTAAGAAATTATGACTGATGATCTCCCAGAGAGGAGAAATGGGCATCCGTATGTTATGTATGATATGCTGAAATCTTCAAAAGCAGGCATTCTTAAGACAATAGACATAATGGAGAAGACAGATTTTGACTTTCTTAAGCCTCCTTACTGTTTTACCGGAAATGGAACCGCCTTCCATGCAGCAGCCCTGGGCTCACTGATTATTCCCGGCAATTCCCATGATTTTATAGTTATGCAATCATATGAACTGGAGAACTATTCAGATTTCAACGGGACAGTTATTGGATTCTCCCATACTGGAAAAACAAAATCCACTGTGGACTCGGTTAAGAAAGCAGGAAAAACTTGCACAACAATAGGAATTAGCCATTACAATAATTCCCCACTGATTGAAGAATCCTCCATGGGGATTGTGATTGGTGATTCGCCTGATATGTCCCTCTGCAACACCAAGGCATTCTTTGACAACTATTTTGCAGCTCTGGAAATTTCAAAAAGGATATCAGACGTGAACATAAACTCCAGAGCCCTTGCAGATCAGCTTCATTCTGTTATAAATGGAAAGGAAAACGAGGCAAAAGAGGCAGCAAAATTCATGGGCAACAGGCTCAGAAATATATTCGTCCTCGGCGCTGGGCCATCTTACTATGCAGCCAGAGAGACTGCCCAGAAATTGAAAGAGTCAACGCACATACACGCTGAAGGGATCGAGCTGGAGGAGTTCAACCACGGTTGCACTTCTGTCATAGATGAAAGATCAGCAGTAATAATGATCAATTCCGGCAGGGATGAGAGAAGAGCCTCGGAGATCGCCAGAGCCTGCCGTGAGGTTGGAACACGCACACTTTCAATAAACGCTGAAGGAGATTTCAGGGTCAATATCCCGGAACCGGAAAGGATGGACCTGTTCCCAGTTCTTGCCGTAGGATTCCTCTATACTCTGTGCTATTATATGGCACTTGTAAATGATGTGAACCCAGATCTTTTGAGATTCGAAGATAAAAAGTACCTGGACTTTGACTCCATAGTTTTCCCTCCAGGTGCTCACTGATCCTTTTTCCCAAAAGCCTTTCTGAAGAGTTCCAGCTCTTCTTTGACTATCCTGCGTGCTTCTGAATAATCTTCATTGTATGAAGATATCTCAAGCATGACACTATAACCAGAGCCGGAGCCGGAAAGTGGGTGGCTTTTAATATAAAGGCGATCTTTTAATTTTTTCATTTCCTCTTTGATGAGGGGTGCCATTTCACCCTCCATAGTTCCGGGGAATTCAAGGGATTCTTCATAATAGTGGAGATCTGCGTTCTGAAATCTTTCCCTTACGGAGTTAAATATGGCTTCCATTTCATGAGGAACACCGGGAAGGCAAAGAATATGCCTTCCTCCATGTGTGATCAGGACACCAGGGGCTGATCCCACAGGGTTGAAAATTGGCTCTGCCCCATGAGGAAGTATTGCCATCTTCATTCGCTCCTGAGTGAGCGGTATGTTCCTTGGCAACATGCGCTTCCGGAGCATTTCCATAGCATCGTCGTTTTTTTCAAGAGTGAGATTAAGAGCCCTTGAAATTGAGTCAAGAGTCATATCGTCATAGGTCGGCCCCAATCCCCCGGTTGTGATTATCAGGTCTGAATGTGAGAGTGCATCTTTAAGGGCCCATGAAATCTCAGCTGGATCATCGGAAACCGTGTATCCCCGCCTGACATGATTGCCCATTAAAGTGGATTGCCTTGCAATAAAAGTGTAATTGGAATTTGATGTGTGGCCCTTAAGGACCTCATTGCCTATTGAAATAATGGAAATTTCCATGTGAGGTAATGATCTAGCGGTTCATTTTTCTTGCGTGTATGTCTATCTTGTCCTTAAGCTTCTTGAGATCAAATGCATCAAGGGGTTCCTTCTTTTTCTGCACCCACTTTTTCAGTTTTTCCCTGTACTGTTCATCCTTGCAGAGATCAAGTGCGTTATTCTCAAATTTTTCAAGCTCCCTTAATTTAGCCATTTTAAAACCTCCCTATGATTCAGGAATGAAAACCTCAATCTTTAGGCACATATAAATATTAATGCCGGTGCATTCAAATATTCACGTTAAGAAACGCTATCAGCAGTATAACCACTATGTTAAGAGCCGCAATCAGAAGAGCGATCAAGAACTGTTTTGTCCTTAGTTCCAACCTTTGTATATGGTAAATATCGATTTATATTTATCCTCACTAAACTGATACTCCAAAAGATAAGGAGCATAGGAATTGATTTTTCTTAGAGGTTAAATTTGTGGATTATTCCATCTTAGGTTGTCAGGTAACAATTTATTATTGCATTTTCACCTGTCTCCCTATGAGAGAACCTGAGGTTATATTCCGATCAATGGACAATCTGGGAGAAGGTCCGCTGTATGATGACAGACTTGATGATCTATACTGGGTCGATATAAATAACAGGAAGTTTCACAGATACAACCTGGAGAGTGAAGACCTGATCACATTCTCCATGCCGGGCCAGATATCCAGCTTGGCTCTTGGAAAACAGGACCTGCTATATGCTACATTGGGCCATTCAATATTTTCTATCAGAAGAGACGGTAAAAATACAGAAG
>JAKAAJ010000054.1 GCA_021802365.1 Thermoplasmata archaeon
CATAAGGCAGGACGTAAATTTCTCAATGGGGTTTGGGAGAGTTGAGATAAAAGGTGTCCAGAAGCTATCTGACATAGAATCATGCATAAGGTATGAGATGGAAAGGCAGAACGGCCTAAGGAAAGTTTCAGAATTTCTGAAGGGTGCGGGAATACCACACATTTCTCTCACGGAATCCGGTGATTTATTCGAAAAGACGACCTCGAACATCCTCAGGAAATCAATGAAATCAGGACTTTCCATATATGTTTCAAGGTTGACAGGATGCGCAGGTATAATGAAAAAAGGAGATTTGAGGCTTGGAAAGGAGCTTTCTGATATTGTGAAAGCTTTCGGAGGTGGTGGCCTAATGCATTCGGATGAACTTCCGGCCTTCGGTATAGATCATGAGATAGGACCGATCAGAGAGAAACTCGGATGCTGTAATGGAGATGCATTCATCATAGTTACGATGAGGCCCCAATTGAAAGAATTAATGGAAACTGAACTCAATTCAAGGTTAAAAACAATATGTGATATGACTCTCTCCGAGACACGTTATCTGAACCAGGATGGCACAACCTCCTTTCTCAGGCCACTTCCGGGCGGGGCAAGAATGTATCCTGAAACTGATGTGCCAGTCATCAATATACTCCCCTTTATGGAAGAAGCTGAAAAAATCAAACCAGTGCCAGTGGAATCTGTCATTTCAGACATTTCGGAAAAATATGGAATATCCATTCAGGATTCGGAAACAATTGTCAGGAAGGGTATGCTGCATGAATTTCTCCTTTTCCTCGAGATCATCAGAGACGGTTCACTTTCTTCCAGACTTTTGCTTCACATCATTCCTGAAATCTCAAAGACCGCGGGTAGGGAGATCAGGGGAGAAGAGGTTGCTGAACTTATGAAAAAGGCACCGGCTGTTGATCTGGACAGAGAGACCATAGAATATGCAATGAAAATACATTTCGAAGATAATACTCCTCAGGAAAAAGCATGGGAGGAGGTCAGAAAATCTTTCCTATCATCCGGTGACCTTTCGTTGCTTGTTGAGAAAGCCGCTTCAATACCAGATATTTCAGAGAAAAATCTTATCCCTCGTTTGAGGGGTTTAACTGATAAAAAATTCAACCCTGCAGTAGCCATGGAGATGTACAAGAAATTGAGAAAATCCCGTTAAAGCATGGGCACGTGTCAAAATTTCAACATTCTTCTAAAATTCTTAAATAGATTCGTGCGATTACGATTCAATGTTGGATGGCTACATCCCTTTGCTGATTGTCCTTGTGTTAATAATCGGGGGGTTAATTACAATCTATATGGTGCTGCCAACCATTGGGGCTAACAGATTCAAACGAAGCCAGAAGATCTCTCTCAAGCCCGACGTTATTATAGAAAACGCATCAAGGGAGATTGGCCCTCCTGTAAAGAATGGAGAATATCTTGAGCCCTATGAGAGCGGTGAGGTTTCCAGGGGGGATTTCCGCTCTTCAATAAATGTGCAGTATTTCGTCATAATATTGCTTTTCATACTTTTCGATGTTGATATGGTTCTGCTTTTTCCATGGGCCTTTGACTTTATGAAACTTGGCCTGATTCCTTTTCTTGAAACACTTGCATTCCTTGCAATGCCTCTGTTTGTTGTAAGTTATGCCTTTAAAGAGGGCTATATGAGGTGGCTTAAATGAAAACAGGCGATGGAGGTGTGGTGACAACAACCCTGGAGCAGGCTATGGAATGGGGCAGAAGCAATTCTCTATGGCCATTAACATTTGGTCTGGCCTGCTGTGCCATTGAGATGATGGCTATCCAGGCAGCTGATATGGATATAGCACGCTTTGGCAGTGAGGTCTTCAGAAATTCTCCAAGGCAGTCTGACCTGATGATTGTGGCAGGAACTGTCACAAAGAAAATGGCGCCCAGAGTCAGGAGGCTTTACGAAGAGATGCCGTACCCGAAATATGTCATTGCCATGGGAGTATGCGTTATACAGGGCGGACCTTACAATCAGGGTTATTCTGTGGTTCTTGGTGTAGATAAAGTTGTGCCAGTAGATGTTTATGTGCCTGGATGTCCCCCTACACCGGAGGCACTTACCCATGGTATAATGCTTCTTCAGAAGAAGATCAGAAACGAGACGGACAGGTGATTATATGGTAGAGGTTCTGGAGGAAACAACAGGTAAAGACGGAAGGAAGGTACTGAAAGTGGCTAAGGAAAACCTGCTTGCTCTTCTTTCTGATCTTAAGGATAATGGATTCACTCATCTCTCCCTTATCACCGGTATTGACAGGAAATCCAAGCTGGAAGTGGTATACCATCTTCACAACTTGACCAAAAATGAATATGTGGTCGTGAAAACGGAAACCCTTGACGAAAGAGTCCCAAGCGCTACCGGACTCTTCAAGAGTGCTGACTGGGATGAGAGAGAGCAATATGATCTCATGGGAATAGTTTTCGAAGGCCATCCAAACCTGAAGAGGTTGTTTCTTCCAGATTCATGGGTCGGACATCCTCTGAGGAAGAATTACGATCTTTCCAAAGTACAGTACATAAATATGGACGAGAATGGTGACGATTATGCCACTTTTGATCCCGGAGACGGCTGGTAAAAATGATTCAGGAAGAGCAGAAAAATGAACACAGGGAATGGACGGAACTGAACATGGGTCCGCAGCATCCTTCGACACACGGTGTTCTGCGTCTCAAGGTTAAGCTGGACGGGGAGACAGTCAAGGAGGTTGAGCCAATAATCGGTTATCTCCACAGGAACGCAGAGAAAATATGCGAACTGGATTACTACTGTGATTCCCTGATATATTTTGACAGGATGGATTACGTAGCCGCAATGAATATGGAGGTTGGCTACCTGGAAGCTGCTGAAAAGCTTCTCAATATACCTCCACCCGAACGGGCTCAGTGGATCAGAGTAATCATGGCGGAACTTGGAAGGATTGCAGCACATCTTGTATGGGCCGGGGCATTCGGACTAGATCTCGGAATGCTGTCTCCATTCTTCTACTGTTTTGTTCAGAGGGAAAAAATTCTCCGTATATTCACTGAAATATGCGGATCAAGGCAGGAGACCAATTACATGAGTATTGGTGGTGTATATCAGGACATAAACGAGAATATAATCTACATGATCGAAGAGTTCACCAAAGAATTCCCCGACAAACTGGAAGAGATATTCAATGCTTTCGTGAAGAATGATATATTCATGTCAAGAAACAAGGGTATCGGAATACTGGAGCCGGATGTGGCCATTCAGTATGCCGTTACAGGACCCATGCTTCGTGCCTCAGGTATAGAGTATGACGTAAGAAAGGCAGAACCTTATCTTGTATATGACAAGCTGAACTTCGATATCCCGGTTTCTTACAAGAAAGACAATCTTGCAAGATTTCTTGTAAGGTTTGAGGAGATGAGGCAGTCTGTCAGGATAGTAAAGCAGGCCATTAAAAAAATACCGGACGGACCATATTTCAACCCAAAAGCCAAGAAATCGCTGATGATAAGGCTGAGGGGAGAAGGTGAAGTTTACGCAAGAACAGAATCTCCCAAGGGAGAGTTCGGAGTATATCTTGTTGGAGATGGTGGCGTTAAACCCTACAGAGTAAGGGTCAGGAGCCCTTCTCTGAGGAATCTTTCTGTTATAAGGCATCTTGGTAAGGATGTTCTCATTGCAGATCTGATTGCCATCTCCGGGACAATTGACCTTGTTTTTGGAGAGGTGGACAGATAATGGATGTACTAACCCGCCTTGCCCACTTCTTTGCCCCCCTTACACATTATGTTGCCTACATACTGGCTTACCTATTTGAATCCATATTTCTTGTTATTTTTGTAACCATAGTCCTGGTCTTCATGATCTATCTTTTCAGAAAGTACATGGCAAGGGTCCAGTTAAGAATCGGGCCAAACAGGGTTGGGAAATTCGGTCTTCTGCAGCTTATGGCTGACGGACTGAAGCTTGCAGGGAAGGAGAGTATTCTGCCCAAGGGAAGAGACGATCTTCCATTCAGGATAGCGCCTCTCATCGTCTTCATAGGTCTGGTGATGTCATTTGCTATTCTTCCTTATGGGGATTTCTACTGGATAGGTTCCCTCACAATTACACACTCCAACGTAAGTGTGATACTGCTGTTTGCAGCAATTGCCATCATGCCCATAGGCGAGATACTTGCCGGTGTCAGTTCAAGAAACAAATATGCCATTCTTGGTGCGCTGAGGGGCGTTGCTAAGGATGTATCGTTTGAGGTTCCAATGATGATCTCTGTAATTGCCCTTGTTATGATGGCATCTGCAAGGACATCTGAGCCGCTCAACCTTTCAGATCTGGTCTCAAGCCAGATAATACCTTTTGGAATTCCAGAGGTAATAGGCCTTCTAGTGTTCTTCATATCAATGATTGCAAGGGCCTCATATTCACCATTTGATATGGGTGAAAGTGACAGTGAGCTGGTTTCTGGGCATTCCACAGAATACAGTGGCATGAGATTCGGAATGTTCTATATGGGACTTTTTGGAAGCATTTTCCTCAGTTCAATGATGGTATCTCTGCTCTATCTTGGAGGTTATAACGGGCCGTTCTCATCAGATGCCGGATTTGTTTATCTGCTCATCAAGACAGTGGTGCTGGTGCTCATTGCATTCACAGTGTGGCTTTCGGTACCGAGAATAAGGATCGACAGATTTGTCAACATGGGCTGGAAGTATCTTCTTCCAATCTCAATCATCAATCTCATAATAGCAGGAATTATAACTCTGGGGGTGGGTCTGTGATAGAAGTAAAGGAACCTAAGAAAGAGCTTCCCCTTGTAGGGACACTGAAGGCAATGTGGATCGTTGGAAAACACATATTCCAGAAACCCGTCACAACTCAGTATCCTGAAGAGAGGAAACCGATGCCAGATCGTTTCAGGTTCAGAATCTTTCTGAGCCTCGATGACTGTGTGGGTTGTACCTTGTGTGAGCAGGTGTGTCCTAATCTGAGCATACACATGAACAAGGTGGAAAGGGAGAATCCAAGAAACAAGAGAAAGATCTACCCTGATGTGAATTTTGGCACCTGCACTGTATGCAGGAACTGCGAGGAGATTTGCCCCACAGATGCCATCTACCTCACCCATGTTTTTGAAACATCAAGGACGAGAAACAGTTTCACCTATTCCCCAGACGAGCTGAGCCTGTCCGAGGATGAGGTGATAAAGTGATATATACAATAATATTCATCATATTCGCCATAATCCTGGTTCCACTGGCAATGAAAACGGTGTCGGAGAAGAACCTGACACACAGTGCAATCTATCTGATGGCGTTCCTTTTCGTCCTATCTGCACTTTTCATATATCTTGGTGGGAGCATTGTAGGGGCAATTGAACTTCTGGTTTTCATAGGCGCAATTGTTACATTGATTGTGTTCAGTCTTATGCTTACAGGAGGTAAGGAAGTTGAATAAGAAACTTGCAGCGGTAGCATCCGGACTGTTTCTGATAGTTTTCGGCATTGAGACAGTGAAGATAGGTGGGTCCTTTACACCTCAATCACAGAATATTTCCCTTATCGGCAGGGAGCTTTTCGGGAACTATGTTGTTCCATTTGAGCTTCTTTCCCTGATCCTCGTGGCAGGAATAATTGGTATGTTCTATATCTCATGGAGGGATAACTGATGGATATTTTCCTTGTCAGTTTTCTTTCCCTTCTCCTGTTTGTTATAGGGCTTTACGGTGTAATGACCTCAAACATAGGAATAAAGATGCTGATTTCTATTGAAATCATAATCAATGCAGCAATCCTCAATCTTGTTGCTGTTGCAATATATTACTCTACAATTTCACCAATCATAATGGCACTTTTCGGAATTGCCATTGGTGCAGTTGAATCTGTGATCGGACTCAGCCTTTTAACGGCTACATACAGAAGAGTGGGCAAGGTTGTTCTCTCTCTGCTGAAGGAGATAAAGTGGTAACTATGTACATATATGGCTGGTTAATCTTCATAACACCAATCGTGGGGGCATTCCTCAGTTTTGCTCTCGGCCGGCATGACAGGAGGCTCGCTGGCCCCATTGCCTCATTGGCTATCGGGCTTTCACTCGTTTTCTCCATTCTGGCATTTTTCAGGGTTCAGTCTTCCGGTCCCATAGATAATTCATATAACTGGTTCTTCAACATAAATGCCGGAATCTACATAGATCATCTTGCCCTCGTAATGGTTCTGATGGTGTCATTCGTCTCTCTTATGATTCACATTTTTGCAATGTACTACATGGGAGAGGACCCGAACAGACACATCTATTTTGCGGAAACGGCCCTTTTCACTTCAGGAATGCTGGGACTTGTGGTATCTTCAAATCTTGTCCTTTTCTTCCTGTTCTGGGAACTGGTGGGTCTCTGTTCCTATCTACTTGTTGGATTCTGGTTCTTCAAGCCTAATGCCACATCAGCGGCAAAGAAGGCATTCATTGTAACGAGAGTAGGAGACCTTCTCTTCCTCATAGGTATGGCTATTCTTTATTTCTCACTCATGGGTTACCCGGGTCTTACTTCCGGAGTCAGTCCTCTGGACATTCCGTTCCTGATAAACCATGCCCAGTCCATAGCCTCATATGTGGGACCCAATACACTGGGTACAGTTGCTGTTCTGTTTCTCGGTGCAGCAGCTGGAAAATCGGCTCAATTTCCTCTCCATGTCTGGATTCCAGATGCAATGGAGGGACCCACTACTGTATCGGCACTTATACATGCCGCTACAATGGTCACTGCAGGAGTATATCTGGTAGCCCGCGTCTTTCCTATATTCTATTACTCAGCACCATTCGCCCTTTACTCCGTGGTTGCAGTGGGTGCGTTCACAGCATTCTTTGCCGGAATAATTGGTATAGTGGTAAATGACATCAAGAGAATCCTGGCTTACTCAACAATCAGCCAGATCGGATACATGATGGCGGCAATCGGTCTCGGTTCCGTGATAGGTTATTCTGGAGTATCCTATGGAATGTTTCACCTGGTAGTTCATGCTGACTTCAAAGCTCTTCTTTTCATGTGTGCAGGAGCAATACTCATTGCCCTCATGGATCTCAGGGATACCCGGGAAATGGGCGGTCTGTGGAGACGCATGCCAATAACCGTTACTCTTCTGCTCATAGGTTCACTGGCACTTGTGGCTTTTCCAGGAACAGCAGGATACTTTTCCAAGGATTCCATCATTGCAGCATCATGGATTTATTTTGAGAAATCCGGCTCCCCTTATGCAATCATTCCATGGATTCTACTGGCAGGAGGCTCACTCCTTACCGCTCTATACACATTCCGAATGTTCTTCAGGGTTGCACTGGGAAAACCGAGGTCCTATCTGGCTGAGAAAGCTCACGATCCCAAGCCGGTGGTACTTATCCCTCTCATGATCCTTGGCGCAGGTGCACTGTTTCTTGGGCTCATCCAGCCATATTTCTATAGGTATGTCTATTCGCAGGCGGTTGTTCCCTCAATACCGCTATATATAGAGGCAATTCCAATAACACTGATGGCAATTGGAATTATAGTTACATATTTCATATACGGCACAGAAAGATACAAAAAAATCGATATTTCAAAGAATCTGGGATACCGCATTGTCAAGAACAAATTCTACCT
>JAKAAJ010000055.1 GCA_021802365.1 Thermoplasmata archaeon
GCGTTTGCCCTGCTTGTCACTATTCCCGTTATAATAATAGCTGCAATACTTCAGAAATATCTGAAAGGACAGTATCTGTCAGGAGGAATGATCTGATGAGTGTAAAATTGAATTTAAAAGATATAACAAAGAAATTCGGCTCCAAGGTGGTCTTGAACCGTCTGAACCTGGAAGTTAATGAGGGTGAGTTCATGGTGATTCTCGGCCCTTCCGGTATGGGGAAAACTACCATGCTCCGCACAATTGTTGGAATCGAGCAGCCAAACAGCGGAAGAATTATAGTGAATGGAGAGGATGTTACAGACAGACCCCCAAATAAAAGAAACCTGTCAATGGTTTTCCAGAATTATGCTCTCTATCCAAATATGAATGTGTACAAGAATATCGCATTCCCTCTTAGAATGGCACACATTCCAAGGCAGACTATTGACTCAAAGGTGAAGGAGGTAGCAAAGCTTCTGAACATAGACCAAGTTATTCAGCAGAACGTCACAACATTGAGCGGAGGACAGAAACAGAGAGTTGCTTTAGCAAGGGCCCTGGTTAGAGACCCTGCCCTATTTCTGCTTGACGAACCACTGAGCAATCTGGATGCCAGGGTAAGGTATACTGCAAGACAGGAACTGAAGAAAATACAGAAGGAACTAGGGAAGTCATTCGTTTATGTGACGCATGATCAGGCTGAAGCGCAGAATCTTGCTGACAGAGTTGCTGTATTGCATAACGGAACCATAGAGCAGATCGGACCTTATGAAGAACTCTACAATCATCCCGTTTCGGAGTGGCTGGGGGATTTCCTGGGCGAGTTTCCCATGAACTTTGTTGAAGGAGACCTTCTGGGCTATCCAGGAACACATGTGGGGTTCAGGCATAACTGGGCCACCTTATCTGGGGATGGCATTCCTGCCACAGTAGTGCTGGTAGAAATTACCGATGATGGTTACAATACACATTGTGCTCTTGACAATGAGAAGCAGATCATAGTCAAAACAGAAAAGAAATTGTCCCTTGGCGATACAGTTAAGATAATGCCTGAGAAAATGAATATCTATGAGGATGGCAAACTGGTTAAGGGTGTTGGGATATGAACCTTTATCGGTTTGGTTATTTCTTTTGTTAGTGTAAATGGTTCATTTTTTCCCGTTATATTATTATTTTGCTCATCGACTATATTAATTAATATACATGTATTAAAAATTAACTGACAATGATTAAATAGATGATTTTCTCTTCAGAAATATGGAAAATAATCCTGAACCTAAACCAAAAGGGAACAAGAAAACACTCGTAGCCATCGTAGCGGTGGTTATTGTGGTGATTATTATCGGTTCCGTGGTTGCCTTGGATTACAATAACCTTGTAAAGCCAAGCAAATCACTGAGTGGAACTCAGTATCTAGCTGTGTATCCGGGACCGAATGGAACAGAGAGTTCTGCACATCTGCTCGGAGGGCATGTCCTGGCTGAAGCACTTGGAGGCTCATCTGCCAACCAGGCAGCAGCTGAAGCATTCATGGCATACCTGATGAACCCTGGAGTACAGTACCAGTATGAAGTTAATACAGGTTTCATACCGGTGGATAACTATTCATATGCCAGCAGTGGACACCAGATGACTTCTATACCCACGTCTCCTGTCAATAGCAGCGTTACCGGAACCATATATTACTTCTATGACCAGACATCTGCAGATGTTCCATTCATAACAGGCGTCATAAATGATTTCCAGACAATGTACCCACACGTGACTGTTCACTCTTCAAACATCGCAGCAACCTCCATAGTATCATCAGTTGAGGCTGAAGTTAACGCCAATCATGGTGAGACCATAGTCATGAGCATTGATAACCTTGACATTGGAACTCTTTACTACGGCGGGTACCTGCTGGCTATGGACAGTTCAATGCTGAAAGCCATAGAACCCGTTGGGGGAATGATATCATCCATGAACAACCTTACAGACAAGATGGTCACCCAGTTTCATGGAATTTATTTCCTGCCGCAGGGAGTCAACATACCTCTTGTCTGGGTAAATATGAACGCTCTGAATGCAGCTGGAATTAAGACTCTGCCAACGAATGACACCCAGTTGATGAGCGATGCAAAGGCTCTCTACAAACACTATGGAGTCGGAATGATCAACTTCCAGGGACACGGAGGAGCTAGCACTGCAACTGAGCTTTACCAGTGGATTGTTCAGATGGGCGGAAACCCCATGATGTTCAATTCAACCCAGGACATTCACACCTTTGAGTTTCTGTACAATCTTAGCCCATACTTCAGCCCGGAATACAAGACTTCTTACTGGAAGAACTATCTCGGGCTATCCTCAAACAAGTATTCCATGATGGATTACCAGTGGCCAGGCTCAGTTAACCTGACAGCACTTGGAATGAACACATCCAAGACGAACTCTGTTCTTAATGTGTCATTGCAGGCTATGAATGAGGGAGTATTCCTAAGAGACCCCGTACAGTGGATTTCAGAATGGCAGAACCTCATAGACAATGCCTGGACACAGATAATTGTGGATCATGGAAACTACTCTAAGATCCCGTCAATACTCAGTTCAGAGAACAGTGCCATGTACAATTACCTTCTCAGCACATACAACTACACAACAGCACAGAACTATGAGAATGGAGAGTACGCACCAATTGCAGTATCCTCTGCTTCTTAATTTTTTTTTAAATCTCTACAATAATTTTTTTACTTTCTTTTCTTTATGATTATTGACAGAGTTGCCTGATTCTAATAAAGCTATTTCAAAACTTAAATCGCCAGATGGATTTTTGTATGCAGGATTCCCCAAGTTCATGTCACTATTTGGCCGGGATTCTCTCATTACCTCATTGTCCCTGATGGATAAATTTCCTGATATTGCTATTTCCAGTATAGAATCACTCTCTAAGTTTCAGGGCAGGTCGTATAATTATGAAATTTCAGAATCCCCGGGTAAAATTCCTCATGAAATAAATCTGGATAGATCTTTGCTGCAGAAAAGGTCAATGGATGTTCCATGGCTTAAGTACGGACCGAACTACTTTTCAGTTGACAGCACCCCACTTTATGTAATCACGCTCATTACATATGTAAGACAGGAGGACAGGATTCTGAATGCTGGTATTACTGAAAGCCTCAAAAAGTCCATAGATTTTCTTTTGAAATCCCTTGATGGAATGGAATTTCTAGGATATGACAAATCACCGGTCGCAATGGGATTGGGTTCGCAATGCTGGAGGGATGGAATTGGAGATATTCTTGAAAGAATGAAGTCCCCTGTATATGTTTCCGGAGTTCAGGGATTCATTGTTGAAGCGTTTGATCTGATTTTGCAATCAGGACAGCAGACCAGAGAATTTCTTGGCCCCGACATTCTAAATGGTGTTGCCGATAAATTGAATTTAATACGGGAATATTTTCTTGATAGATTCTGGACAGAGGAAACTGGTTACCCTGCCCTTGCCATAGACGGAGATGGAGTTGCATGCAGGGCAGTTACCACTGACCCACTCTATTGCATTGGACTTGGAATGATGAGCAGAAACAGTGAGGAGAGCATCGTCAGGAGAGCAATGGAAGAGGACATCCTGACAGATTTCGGCATGAGGTGTCTCTCTTCCAGGGAAAAGGAATTTGATCCTCTAGCATATCAGAGAGGGTCTGTCTGGCCTCATGATAATTTTCTTGTAATCCGATCCCTACTTAGGGGAGGATTCAGGAAGGAAGCTAGGGAAGTTGCAAAGGGAGTAATAAATGCCTTGGAATCAATGAATTCATTCCCCGAATACTATTCGGTGGATTCCAGAGGTAATCTTATCCCGGAGAAGATGTTGAGAATCAAGCCCTGTGAACCACAGGCATGGTCAGTCGGGACCTATGTATTCATCTCTGAGACCTTTCCGGAAATTCTTTCTCCATGATCATAAAAGCTGAATAGGACAGAACTGCTCATATGACGATATTCAGCAGCTTTTTCATCTTCACCGAGCCAAATGAAAATACTTCGATAATCTGGTCTCTGACCTCATGAGGAAATGCCTTCATGAGCTTGGAAAGGCCTATGTAAATGGCTGCTCCAAGGATTATAAGAACAGGGAAGAAAATCAGTGAAGACATTAAGTGTAACTGAAGGAAATAGATCACCGCAAACATTATGCCGGCCGATAGCCAGATCTTTCCGAGCCTCTTTGCATCCATTCCAAAGACTCCCAGTTTTCTTGAATATGCAAAAAGGAGGAGGAAACTGGTCACACTTACAGAGGAGTTGGCTATTGCAGCACCAGTCAGTCCAAGTCTTGGAATGAGGGTGAAAGAAAGTGCAACGTTTGATATCAGTGTTGAAATGGTAACTACAATGAAGAACCGTGTAGCCCTGACTGAGGATACTGACTGTGTCAGAACATTTTGTGTGACAAATACTGCCGTTATGAAGAGTAAAATCATCAGAGGGCCTGTACCTGGAAGGTACTGGTCATCGGCGAAAAGTTCCAGGATCTGAGGAGCAAGAGCTGCAACACCCAGGGCAGCGGGAGTATACAGATAAGAGAGAACGCTGGAGGAGACAGCAGTAGCATCCTTAATATCAGCCTTGTTCCCGCTGGAATATAGCTCAGAGAACTTCGGAAGAAGGATATTGTTTATTGGTCCTGCAAGGATCGCAAGTGAACTGGAAATCAGAAGGACAAAGCTGTATATACCCAGCTCAGCAGTTTTGAAGAAATAGGCAACAACGAACCTGTCGATGTATGATGACCCGTACCCAATTATGCTTGATAAAAGCAACGGAAATGAATATGCAAAGACCGGTTTGAGGCTGACCTTTTCATCCCTTCTCTTGCTGAAGTCAAGAAAGAATATCATTCCCAGCATGAAGACAAAAACACTTCCGCCATAGCCAAGTGCGAGCCCCAGTATTGCATAGGTGATGCTGTGCGTCATGTACAGAAGAATGAATGATAAGAAGTAGGAGAAGGACTGCCCGAATACAGATATGATGGCAGAGAATCTGAATCCCTGGAGCCCCAAGATAATTCCATTGAATATACTGAAACATACCAGAAAGAAAAGTTCTATAGCCAGGTATCTGACCACAAGGAAATCCGATGGGGTATGGAAGAACAGTATGCTGATATAGGGTGCGATTACAAAAGTTACAGCAGAACCTATTGAGGCAAATGCAAGTCCTATCACGATTATCTTTATGATCAGGGAGTGTACAGCCTCATAGTCTCCTCTCCCCAGATAAAAGGAGATGAAATGCTGTGCACCCTGCTGCAGGCCAAGGCTGAATACAATGTTGAAAATGGTAACGATTGCAATAAGAAGGGACATCTCCCCTACTATTGTGGTTGGGAACGTTTTCGCGAGAAATATGTAGAATATCAATCCACTGGCAAAGAAAGTGAACGTGCTGGCATACTGGTATAAACTCCCAGATATTGCAGATTGACGCTCCACCTTCAGTATGGAAATGACCAATTTACTCGCAATGGGAAAATGGGATTATAATTTTTGCCCATTCATCTCATATCTGCGAACTACATTTCTGTTTTATTCTGAGGGGAATTTCTAACTCTCCTGATTATTCCATTGAGTCCAAGGATTAGAATAATATAACCAATTATGGAGAGAAATATAGCCAGTATTGCCCCTGCCTCAACAGTACCACTTGAAAATGCCCTTCCAACTCTGAAGACACCAATTGTCAGCATTATAATGCCTACCAGTAAGAGAACAACCCCTACAACCAACAGTAAAAGCACAAGTATTAGCCCCCCGATATCATGGGTCGTGACTGAGAGAAATGAAGAGGAAGAGGTATTTGTCACAGTTGATGCGCTCGCTGCCACTGATAACGCCGGGACTGCTGTGGTAAGGACTATGATTAGCCCAATCATAAGAAGAAGTGCTCCAGTGGCGCCAGTGCGGATATTCGGTCTGAGATGCGATAGAGTTCTCAATCCATAGTATATCATTAAATATCCCGCAATGGAAATGGCCACTTCTATAACTAAAGTGATTACAATATAAACTGCAGTTGAAGAAAGGGAGCTCAAGGAACTGGCTGAACTGATTGTCCCGAAAGGACCGAAAAGGGTGGTTATGTTCAGAGTTCTCAGAAGTATGTAACTCAGAGCAATTCCGAATACAAATTCCAGTATGAATATGAGGTAACCATTTCTCAGGAGAGTTAACCCTCTTATCACATTTGCGTTAGACACATTACTGATTGGATTACCCGGAAGATCAGTTGCAAGATTCTGCCCACAGACATCACACTTTGTATTGGCGTCATTATTTGAGTAAAGGCAGTTTGGACACACCTTAGGCATAGTATGACAACAGCAGGTATCATAAAATATTTTCTAGACTGATGGATTGGTGCGAACAATATTCTTTCAGTATAGATTTATATTTTTACAAATTTCCAGCTCTGAGGAAATAATCTGAACGAATCTCCTCATTTGATATCCTTATATTTCCAGAATGTATACAAAGGTCATGGATTCCATGGAGGCTCTACTTGGAAAGAATGATTCAATAATTGAACCAAGCGACTACAATTTCAGGATATCTTTCATAGCAGCTTCCACAAATGTCGATGAAAAAGTTGAAAACTCAATCTACAGCATTTCAAGAATAGCGGAGGAATTGGGCAGGGATTTCGAGATTATTTTAACCACACCATTCAAAAGCACCCTTAAATCAATGGCCAGAATTCTTCTTATGAGAGAAAACTGTCCCCAATTCCAGCTGAATGTGGAGGATTTCTCCTCTCCTGGCAGGGGAAAACAGATATCTTTTGAGAAAGCTTCAGGAAAATACGTGGTACCATTCAACCCGGAGGTTTCATACCCGGTCGAGTTTTCAGACATTCTCCATTCATTTCTTAAATTCAAATTAAAGAGACTGTTCTACTCTGAGCTTCCCCTTATAAGCTCAGAAATAGTAAAGGAGGTGGGAGGATGGCGTGATCTCCTTATAGGAGAGGATCTGGACCTTTTCGCAAGGATCAGCATGAATTATGGCACGTTGGCGATGCCCTCTGACCTGATGCCTGGCACTGGATATGGAATTGAAGATACAATCTGCCTTTCAAGGATTTTCACGTTTAACAGTTTGCCTTACAAAAGAAAGATGGAGTACGTAAGGGATCTCATCATATCCTGCAACCTAAATTTCAGGGAAACGAATAACATATCCTCACTCCTTTCAGAATATGAGGGTTTCCGTATCAGGGGGATATCGGCACTGGCACAGATTATGAAGCACTTTTATCCCGTGAAGCCTGTAAATTATGACAGGAACAACCTCACGGTATTCATGGAATCCGTTCTAGAATCACTGGTACTGAAAGAATTTCAGAGACTTGGTGATGTCTCATCGCATGTGCACCTGAATATTCACAGAGTACTGCTGAAATTCCTGCAAAAGAACAGTAACCTTTACAGAGAGATGAGTAACAGCCTCTCTCTCTATGTCACACCCGAGTACTGAATTGCACTTTTTACATAAAGTGGTCTGAGGAATAAAACTTAATATTTTTGGATCATCCTGTTGTAGGTATATGACCGCAACTACCAAACATACCATTACAGTTTTT
>JAKAAJ010000007.1 GCA_021802365.1 Thermoplasmata archaeon
AATAAGGGATTACAATGGCTGAAGAAAACATTATCTTCGTTGGCAAAAAACCTACTATGAATTACGTACTGGCTGTTGTGACACAGTTCAACAGCAACGTTGACAGGATTGTCATAAAAGCAAGGGGGAAAGCTATCAGCAAAGCTGTAGATATAGCAGAGATTACCAGGCATAAATTCATTCATGAAGCCAAGTATGACTCTATTAAGGTGGCAACAGAGACGCTCCAGGGTGAGAGGGGAGAATCCAACGTTTCCTCAATAGAAATAACTCTGACACGATGATTTTATCACGTTTTAAATCCCATTTTGATAAAATTTCCATTTCATAATTTCAGATTCTGAACAAGAGGTATCCTGTTAAGATTTTTTTCAAAAATAATTAAATGCATAGTTAAAATTCTGAATGGAAAGTGAGCTGATGAAGGATTATTATGAATGGGGTTCAGGACTTGGCCGAAAAGTATCCGAGGTCAATTCCAGGCTTTTGGAATCTATACAGTCGGACCAGGAGGATCTCTTTTCAATGTCCAGATACACCATTGAGGCCGGGGGGAAAAGGTTCAGACCCCTGCTCACAATTCTTGCCTATCAGATAAGTACCGACGCCGATTACAGGAACATCCTCGATCTGGCAGCGGGCTATGAGCTTATCCATACGGCAAGCCTGCTTCATGATGATATTATTGATAAGGCCGCCACAAGGAGGGGAAGACCCACCTTAAACAGCATATATGGAATTGACAATGCAATAGTGGTGGGAGATTATCTTTTTGCAAAGGCATATGAATTGGGTTCAAGATACGGCCCCGCGGTATCAAAAATTATGGCAGATGCCTCAAGCAGGCTTGCAGAGGGTCAGATACTTGAGTCTGTCAACCTAGGCAACATGGACCTTCGAGAGGATACTTATCTGCAGATAATTAGCAACAAGACTGCGAAATTCTTTGAAGCTTGCGCCCTGGGAGCTACGGTTGCCTCAGGTGCCCCTGTTGAGGTAAGGGAAAGCCTGCAGAATTTCTCATATAACCTTGGAATGGCGTTTCAGGTTACTGACGATATACTGGATGTCATTGGTGACCCAAATAAGATGGGAAAACCAGTTTTTACGGACCTGAAGCATAGCGCCATAACAATTCCATTCATTCATGCACTTGCAAATATCAATGCTCAGGAAAGATCGGAATTTGTGCGTCTAATGGAAAACCCCTCCGATCAGGATAATGATAAAAGAATAAAGGAAATAATAGTAACATCCGGATCCCTTGATTATTCATTTTCCATAGCAAAATCATTTACGGAATCAGCACTAAATTCAATTAAAGGAACACGAAGAACACCGGACCTGGATCTTCTAATAGAACTTGCAATGATGGTGGTTCAGAGAATACAGGAAATATGATCCGTATTCCCAAAAATTCTAAACTGATCCGGACATTACCCTTTCATGTCAGGAGATGATTTCAGTTCCTTCAGGGAACAGACTCTGAAGGAAAACGGGATAAAAAATACGGAAAGCGGAGTTTTTTATGGTAAATTCGCAGAAACAAAAGGAGCAGAGACGTACACTTCTATCAGTCCTGTAGATGGGTTGAGGAATTCTTATTTTACACTTGCAGATCGCAGAGAATATGATAATTCCGTCAAATATCTGGAAGAGGTATTTGAAAAGTGGAATGAAATATCACCTCCCAAGAGAGGAGACATTATCAGGGCTATTGGTGACTCACTGAGCAAGAATAAGTCCAAACTCGGTGCACTGGTCTCTCTAGAAGCCGGAAAAACAGTGGCAGAAGGGGAAGGAGAGATTCAGGAGATGATAGATATTGCATACTTTGCTTCTGGGTTATCCCGGCAGCTATACGGGCTGACAATGACCAGTGAGAGAAAAGAACACAGGATGATGGAGATCTGGAATCCCATAGGCACCATAGGTGTTATTTCCGCTTTCAATTTTCCATCTGCAGTATGGTCATGGAATGCATTCATAGCCGCAGTTTGTGGGAATACTGTTCTATGGAAGCCTTCTACCAAAGGAGGGCTTGTTTCAATAGGGGTGATGAAGGTTATCTCAGAGACCCTTAATGAAATGGAAGCTCCTCAGATATTCGCACTCGTCAATGGAAAGGGTGGTGATGTTGGGGACTGGATGGCAGAAGACAGCCGTCTGAAGCTCATATCGTTTACCGGATCAACTGCAACAGGAAAGCGTGTCAATGAGAAAGTTTCTTTAAGGCTTGGCCGAACGATACTGGAACTCGGGGGAAACAACTGTGCAATCGTCTCAAGGCATGCTAACCTGGATATAGCGCTCAAGGGAGTCGCCTTTGGGGCTCTGGCAACCACGGGCCAGAGGTGCACAAGCACCAGGAGAGTACTCGTTGATGAGGCCATTTACGATGAATTTATCAAAAGGCTGAAGAATATTTATGAAAATATTCCAGTTGGGAATCCCAGAAAGGACGGTATTCTTGTGGGCCCTCTGATCGATAAGCAGGCTGTCATTAAATATACTGAAGCGCTTGAAACTGCCAGTAAACAGGGAGGGAAAATAATCGTTCATGGCAAACCAATAAAAGTTCCAGGCCTTGAGAATGGATTTTATGTCCGCCCTTCTCTTATTGAGGCAAAACCTGAAATGGAAATAACAAGAGTAGAGACGTTCGCCCCCATACTTTATGTATTCAAATACAGAACCCTTGAAGAGGCAATAACGATACACAATTCAGTTCCGCAGGGTCTTTCTTCATCAATATTTACAGAAAATCTGAGGGAAGAGGAGCAGTTTCTTTCGTTTGCGGGGTCAGACTGTGGCATTGTAAATGTGAATACAAGCACTGCAGGGGCCGAAATAGGAGGGGCTTTTGGAGGAGAAAAGGAGACAGGTTCAGGCAGGGAAAGCGGAAGCGATGCCTGGAAGCTTTACATGAGAAGGCAGACAGTTACTGTAAATTATGGTAAGGACATCCCTCTTTCTCAGGGTGTCAGGTTCGAGATTTAAACCTTATAGTACTGTGAGTAATTTTTTCATTAATAATTATTATTAGTAATGTCATAATGCAAAGACAGTGAGAAGAGATCTTATCACGGAATTCCGCGGTCCAATCAGGTCGGTGGAGATAGTTCCCAGGAAATCATTGGACACAGAAGAATTCCTATCGGCAATAACAAGGCTGACCGACAGAGCAAATATGGTCACGTCTCCTGACAATCCAATGGGAAGTCCAGGAATCGATCCGGTGATAGCAACATACCTGATTGCCTCTCAGAGTGATATGATTCCAGTTCCCCACATTACCCCTAGAGACAGGAACAAGATTCAGATACAGACAGAAGTGCTTACTGCCCTCAAGCTCGGAATAAGAAATTTTTTCACCATATCCGGAGATCCAATTGACCCAAGGAACATGTCCAGGGAGGTCAGAGAGGTGGACACCCTGGGGCTAATCGATTGCATCAGGGGTTCGTTTGCCCAACTACCAGAAGGAATGATGCCAGTAGACGTTTCTGTTGGCTCTGCACTGAATCCATTCAGGGACCAGGAGGGAGAAATTGTAAGATCAAAGATATCAAGGGGGTCAGGTTTTTTTATATCGCAGGTGATATTCGATTCTTCTTATCTCAAGCAGGAATGGGTTCAAAGGAGAAACTTCAAACTTCTTGCGGGTTTCATGCCATTGACCAGGAAGGGGCAGATAAAGTTTCTTGATAAGATGGGTTCACGGTTATCTGACGAGAGCAGAAAAAAACTTGAAAGTGCAGACAAAATAGAGGAGGTATCATCCCGCTTGATAAAGGACGCATATGATGACCTCAAAGGATACGTGGACGGAATTCACCTGATGCCAATGGGAAAGACAGAGCTTGCAGCAGAAATACTGGAGTGCATATAAATGAAGAAAATAGAGACGGTCTTGTTTGGAATTTATCCGAAGAGCGAGAAACTGAGAATAAGGATAGGAAGGTGGGAAAGGAATATTGTCAGCACCTCTGACCTTGTAAATGTCTTACGACAGGAAACAGATAATGTAGAGAGCGAATGGGCTGAATCCGGTATTGATCACTGGGCCTCACCACTCTTCAACTGGTACGACATATTCCGGCCGTTCAGTACACTGATAAAAGGTATAGAACTTGGCCCACTGACAAGGTATCATGAAACAAACACATTCTATCGCATTCCTGTAGTGGGAAGAGACCTGTCAGTGAATGAAAACCCAGATCTTAAGCCAGACTCGAAAGATGGGTTGCCACTTCCTCTCTATTATGGCAATTCAGAATGGGCATTCTTGCCAGGGCTGAGGACCTTCTATACTATGTCAGAAACTGCCAGAATTAATGAGGAAGAATTCACAGAAAATATGATACCAATTTACAGGGATATATTGGAAAATGCAGGAAAAAAGAAACTCTTTGTCTTCGAAGGTTCTGACCCGGGTCATTTTGATTACTCCGTATACAAAGAAGTTATGAGCCCCTCAAAGACTGTAATATTTTTCAGCAGGTCACCCGGAAAGGATAACCTGTCCTCTATATCAGAAAAATTCTATTCTCTCATAGAATCCTCCAGGGATTCAGGTGATCAGACTTTGCAATACTCTCAACGCAAAGGTGTTGCAGTTATTGATGCACATTCTACAAGTATTGAGAGCAGTCACAATATTCTGGAAAAAATAGAGGACACCGGTGAGAATGTAATCTTAACTTCAAATGACTATCTTGACTTTCTGCCCAGGTCTGTAGCTGATAAGAAAGTCAGAGTCTTAGGGGGTTGTTCAAGTGTCAGATAAAAATATACTAATAACTCAGGAAATAGGTAGCTTCAGAAAGCCGGAGTATCTTAGCAGAACATTTCACTCAATTGAAGGCAAACCTGAATTTCAAGATGTAGCAGGGCGGGCTTCAATTGAAACTCTCAAGTTATTCTCAGACAGTGGCATAATGAACCATGGAATAGCAGGAGAGATGTTCAGGTGGGAAATGTACGAATATCTTGCAAGGAAAATCAGAAATATAGAATTTCACGGAAAGGTAAGGTCGTTTGACAACAGGTATTACAATAAGGGCAGTGTATCAGGGGAGATTTCACTTGTAGAGTCACCTCATGCAGATGAGCTGGAGTTCATACTCAAGCACACGGATGCCCCTCTTAAAATACCTATAACAGGCCCATATACAATGGCAGACTGGTCATTCAATGACCATTACGGAACAAGGCTGGAACTTGCCAACGCATTTGCTGACCTGATCAGGGGTGAAATTGAATACATCCATGGGGTATGGAGAAAATACAGGGGAGATGAAATTATGCAGGTCCAGATAGATGAGCCCGCCGCCACAACCCACCCTTCTGAAATGGACATTGTTATAGAGTCTGTGAACAGGTCTGTTCAGGGTCTCACTGGACTTGAAACATCTATACACGTATGCTACAGCAAGGATTATAGAATGCTATATGACAGACTACCTGATTTGCATCTGGATGGCCTGAACCTTGAGTATTCCAACCGGGATCTCCTTCAGTTGGGTACTGGTGAATCTGCCAGGCCAGGCTTCTCAGATATAAAATATTTCACACAGATTAATGCTTCCCTTAATGTGCCAAAATTCCTCGGCATCGGTGTAACAGATGTTCATATCGATACTGTTGAAAGCGTTGAACTAATAACAGACCGCATAAGAGAGGCATTGAGATATGTCGAGAAGCCAGAACTTATAAGGCTCAACCCTGATTGCGGTCTCAGGACAAGGTCCAGGGAAATCGGTTTTAAGAAGCTGAAAAATATGTCTCTGGCCAGGGAGATAATTATGGATGAACTGTGAAGTTATATCATTCCTCAATTCTATTCCTTTTTTTCCTGAGATAAAGATAATCAATCATTAGTGACACATAGAAGATCAATCCTCCTGTGAGTGCGATATTTGCTGCTATGTAGTAAGGGTTGGAGTATGTTATTTTTAAACTCTGTGTTGTGTATTGCTGGGAATTGTTGAGATAAAGTTCCAGGATCACATAGGTTGTATGAAATGGCGTTACTCCAGTCAGGAATGTGTAACTGCTTGTCTGTTTCCCAATAGTGATGGCTCTGCTGTTTGAAAACTGGGGATTTCCAGAAATGTATATCTCATAATGGGAAAAGTCGGAACCGGTATATGTTGTCCATGAGATATAGGAGAAATAAAAGAGAAACGGAAAATATCTCTCCAATGATAGTATGACCCTCGAAGATATGCTGATATCAAGAGGTGTGAGATAAATTTTCAGGGGAGATATTGAACCTGTTATATCTGTCATTCCACTGTATTTTTCATAAAGTGGTGATGTTATGTTTATGCTCAGATCACCCGGAGCAGAATAGAACACAAAATACCCCTCTGAATTGACATAGGCTAGTAGATCATTGCCTGAATATACCCTGCCTCCTGAAATATTAAATCCGAAGACACTGTCAAATAGGTGTCCGGAAACCTTAATCAGAGATGAATTCAGAGGATCCAGAGCTACGGTTTCTCTGTAATATGTTCCCGGTTTAGGAGTTACAGATATACTGTAATTATTGAATCCTCTGGATGTGACTGTTACATTAACAGGCCTTTTGACATAAGCCGAAAATGGCCCGAATGTCCCATTGACTCCCTCCAATGCAGTCCCTCCAACAGCGACAGTTGAATTCGGCTGGAATACAAAGAATTCAAAAACGACTCTCATGGGTTCAATGGACAGGTTGAGGTATGTGGCAGCGTTTACTGTCAATTCAGTAGTGTTGAACCCTTTGGAGGCAAGTGAAATAGAAT
This sequence comes from Thermoplasmata archaeon, assembly GCA_021802365.1. The sequence continues at coordinate 6,795 of JAKAAJ010000007.1, forward strand.
CAGTATTGTTAGTGAGAACAATCCTCTGCTGGGTGCCAGTTTTTCCAGTATAGGTTATACCGTTGTCTATTACAGCTGTGTAAGGGACCCCAGGTAAATATGAGACGGAGGAGCTAACATTGAGATCAGACTCTCTTAGCCCTGGCACTGTTATTTCCCTATAGGCGATGGCTGTATCGTTATTCGCATAAACTGCTTCCACGGTATAGGAACCTCCCGTTGATTGGAAATCGGCTTTTCCCGAATTTAAAGCTGTTCCATTAACCAGCCACTTGACATTTGAGTTGTTTGTTGTCAGGGATAACGAGACTGTGGAAGGATATGCGAAACTTTCATTGAACAGTATCAATTGCTGAGTTTGAGTCGTTTTCTGAGTATATGCCCGGGACATCCCCCTGAAAAACGTGTAGTTTCCTTTTGAGCCAGATACAGAAATATTGCTGAAGCCGTTACCAGAGCTGGAATATCGCTCCATGAATTCCGGATTGAGGCTAACTGTTTTGTTTCCGTATACTGCGTGGGTGTTTGAGAATGTCCCATTGTATATGAAGGATGAGTTATCCTTCCCGTAAAGAATACTCTCTCCGATATTGGGCATAGCAGCACCCGAGAAATTCATAAATGCAAAAAGGCTCAATGAGGTACCGCCAGAGGAAGATGTTATATCTGTCCCATTCTCATTGATATCCAGGGAGAAGGCCATTGATTCCGGCAGGCTCATCACAGGACCGTATTTGGTATAGTTCAATCCATAATTCCTCAGATACAGGACTGCTCTGTAGGAATCGTTATGGATTAAAATACCAGATTCTAAGAACTGTTCTTTATCAGCATACAGTGAAACATAAAAGAGGTCAGATGAATTCGTAAATGTGGAATTAGCCATTATTGAATCTGATGGTTTACCGCTTATGGACAGGCTACTTTCCAGTCCGCTGAAGTTATAGCCTGATGGGTCGAACTGGAGTCGGGCTCCGTAAGGTGCGAGAAATTTTTCCGAACTCAATACAATCTGCCACACGTTCGGGGTACCAAGCCCTGTTACAGGATTCCAGCCAGCTGAGTTTGAATAATACCCATTGGAGCCATAGTAAATCTGTGTAAAAGATATATTGTAGTAATCGGAATGATAGATCTGATAGAAAAGAGGGTCCGGAGATCCGATTGTTGTATTGTCGGCACTGTCAATCAGGGCGAGCACAGCAGACCATATGGGTGCACCTATACTCGTTCCTCCAATCCTGTACTGTCCACCACCAGTAATTACCTGAACTCCAGTATAGTTGTCAGCATCCATGGCGACGTCAGGAACCCCTCTCATATTTGTTATGTTCTTTATTCCGTTCTGGTATGATGGTTTGGGAAAATACATACTGTAACCCCCACCGCTGCCGTATGTCTTTCCGCTAATGTTTCCACCCCACCCCTCCTGTACAACAGAATCCTTATTCAGAAATGAGAGAGAGGTACCGCCAACAGAAAGTACATAGGGATCGGATGCCGGAAAATTAACGGTAGGTGTTGTTTTGCCGTCAAGGGCTCCCTGATCACCGCTTGCTGCAACAACTGATATACCTCTGAACTGAGCCTGCTGAATCATTTCAGAATATGTTCCTATCTCCGAGGATGAAATACTGCTTTCAGGCACACCCCAGCTTAATGATATTATGCTGGCCAGGCCATTGCTTATCACCATGGAGGTTGCATTCATAAGTGTTGTGAGGCCGTCATCAGGAGCTACGAAGAGTTTAATGCGGGCCTGAGGGGCCATGGCATGTGCCCACTCTACGTCTGTGGAGGTCTCAATTGCCCATTGCCTGTTCACACTGAGAGGTTTACCGGAGGGGTAATAGATGCTCAGGTTAACAGGAGGAAGGTCATTCAGGTGATCGAAAGCATTCAGGTCATACTGAATGTTCGGATCTCCGTAAGCGTCAACTATTCCGATTGTTATTCCCTGGCCACTGTCGTTATTGGCATAGGCCTGGGTAAAGTTATATGCGTTCGCAATCATTGAAGGGGTATATGCAAATGGAGCTATCTGATATGGGGTCGCATTGCTGTATAGCAGATCTGTTAAAACCGGTTGAGACTGATTAACTGAAAAATAGTCGGAAACCACTCCGCCCTTCAATTCAGAAAGAACTCTGTTGACACTGTTGAAATACTTATCCTCAACCCTGAAATTTATCAGTCCACTATCCGAACTGAGCGTACCGGTATATTTATGGATATTCTCATTCAGAATAGCAAGGCTTTCTGGCTCAGGATTCAGAAGAACAGTAAACTGTGTCTGATTATCAAATCTCACAGGTGTAGAGATGTCAGTATTGACTTTAACCTCAAAACTGGCAGGGGAAATGGTTGAAGAAAATGCAGAAGAGAAAAGAATTAAAACCATCATAGATGTAATTGACAACAGCAGAATTCTATTTATCTGCATATTCCGTGCACAATGAGAAACCCTATTAATATATTCTCCTATTGAGTCCTGTTGATTAGAGAGCAAAATCCAGAGATATTCCTACGAAATGCTTTCAAAGACTATTACAGATCATGGTCACCTGATCCTGTGGATCTGATTCATCAGAGAGAGATCGGATTCATTCCCTTTATGGGAACCATGATACGCCACCGGTCAGTGACGGGTATGAAAGATCTTAAGGGATTCGGGGAAAGAACAGTCCCCCGTCACCTTTATTATTCAACAGCATACTACAGAAAGCCTGAAGAAAGGATCATGGCCGATAAGGAATGGATGGGTGCTGAGCTCATTTTCGACCTTGACGCAGATCACATTAAGGTTCCAGGAAACCCCAGATATGACCAGATACTGGATGTTGTCAGAGAACATACCCTAAGGCTTGTGGAAAGATTTCTTCTCAGTGATATTGGAATGGATCCGGAATCCATACTTGTGACATTTTCCGGGGGAAGGGGTTATCATATACATGTTAAGAGTGAATCTATTTACAATCTAAACTCAGACTCGCGCAGAGAAATAACCAACTACATAAGAGGAGAAGGCCTTGATTCATCCTCTTTCCCGAGAATGATCAATGACGGAACAGGAATCACCGGGATATGGCGGGAAGAGATAGACAGGGAGTTCTGTAAAGTCTTCACTGACATAGAATCATCGCAGAATTCACTACTGAAGGAGGCTCTTGGTGATGGCCGCAGCGTTCGCCCATATGTATCAAGACTAAGGAAAACTGCAGCTGGCTCTTCAGCCGAAAGCAAGCTGACAATTTTTACAAGACCTGGCCATGAGAAATATCAGCATCTTGACGACCAGGACAAACTTGTTCTGGCACATATCATAAGCCAGGTCAGGGAGAAAATCATGTGTGAAATAGATGAGCCTGTCACAACCGATATACACAGGCTAATCAGGCTTCCTGGCAGCCTTCATGGAAAGACGGGTCTCGCAGTTACTCCGTTGAATATTGACGAATTGAAGCACTATGAACCGCTCAGAGAATGTAGGGCAAAAATATGGAAAGATTCAACAGTGAATGTTTTCATGGAAGCTGAATATGTGATAAAGTTCGGCGGGGAAATTGTGAATATCGGGAAAGGTGAGAACGAAGTTCCTCTTGATCTGGGGATATTTCTTCTTGCCCAGAGGAAAGCTAAATTAGTATAGATATCAACAAATACCTGCTCCTAAAAATTTTTTATAGTAACTGGTAATCCAGAGATGGTGAAGAAATGGAACTAAATAAGAGCAAGACTCTAGAAAACCTCAAAGCAGGATTTGCCGGTGAGTCTCAAGCAAACAGAAGATATCTGTACTTTGCGCAGAAGGCAGACGAGGAGGGTCTACAGGAAGTAGCATCAATATTCAGGTCGACAGCAGATGGAGAGACAGCCCATGCATTCGGCCACCTTAGATATCTTGCAGCTGTGGGTGATCCTGTTACTGGGGAGCCAATAGGAACAACAGAACAGAACCTTAAGTCTGCAATTGCAGGGGAGACATATGAGTACAGCCAGATGTATCCAGGTTTTGCAAAGGTTGCCAGAGAAGAACAGTTTGATGATATAGCGCACTGGTTTGAGATACTCTCAAAGGCAGAGAAGTCACACGCAAAGAAGTATGAGGACACTCTGAAGGCACTTCCGAAATAAGATGGCGGTAGCCTATGGCCTCTAAAATCGGGAGGGAAGAAGTTCTCCTCCCAGAAATTTATGAAAAGCACAGACAGGAGGATACAAAAAAGATAATCAGCCTGAAGAAGAGCAGAAGGCTAAGCACAAAGACGTTCAGTTTTCTTTTTGAGTCCAGAGAGACAGTTCTTAACCAGATCAATGAAATGATACTCATTGAGAACATTCACGATGAAAATGAGATACAGCGCCTGATTAGTGTATACAGTGAACTTCTTCCTTCAAAGGGGGAACTAAGCGTTTCAATGTTCATTGAAATATCTGATGAAAATACACTTATGAGGGAACTTCCGAAGCTTGCCGGGATAGAAAAAACTGTCTATATTACATTCGATGGATCAGAGATTAAAGCAATTCCCGAGGAAGGCAGGTCAACCGATGTGCTTGAATCGACTCTCCAGTACCTTAGGTTCAGGTTCAACAGTTCACAAAAGGAAAAATTTTTAGAATCCCACTATGTCTACATAGAGACTCGCAAAGAAGGATACAGAGAATCAGCCAGAATCGATGGCGATCTTCTGCAGTCACTCAAGAAAGAGCTCTGAATACTTCCTACCAATTTTTTTTATCCCTGAAGCAAATCACAAACAATGGCAGGGATCAATCTTACTGAGGACGAAGAGACAGTCCTGAAATACGTCAAAAGATTTGCCAGTGACGAACTTAAACCGCTTGCTGCCCAGATAGATCGTGAGAAGAAGGTTCCAGAGAATATAATACAGAGAATGAGGGATCTTGGCCTTTTTGCCGCCTGCATTCCCAGGGATTATGGGGGTGCGGGCCTCTCATTCAGTTTCCTTACAAGGCTAATAGAAGAACTTTCAATGGCATGCCCAAGCACTGCTCTTGTACTCGACGGTGCTCTGACACTTTTCGCAGATCCTGTAATTATGTTCGGGAGTGAGGACCTTAAGAAGAGATATCTGCCAAGAGTCGCATCTGGCGAGATCGGGGGGCTTGCGCTTACAGAGGCCGGTGCAGGAAGTGATGCAGCTTCAATTAAGACTAAAGCAGAGAAGAAAGGAGATCATTATGTACTGAATGGGAATAAGATTTTCATTTCCAATGGAAGGTTAGCCAAATTCTTCGTTGTTGATGCAGTAACAGATCCATCTCAGGGTCACAGGGGAATAAGCACATTTGTCGTCGATTCAGATTCTCCTGGATTTAAGATAAGCAGGGATATTGATAAGATGGGAATAAGAGGAAGCAGCACCGTCGAACTAGTCTTTGATAATGTTTCAGTTCACAGCCGTAATATTCTGGGCGAAGAAAATAAGGGTTTCAAAGTTGTAATGGAGACCCTAGATTCCGGCAGGATAGGCATAGCTGCACAGGCCCTGGGCATTGCTCAATGTGCACTGGATGAGGCGCTGGATTATGTAAAGCAGAGAAAGCAGTTCAACACGAGGATAGCGGATTTCCAGGGAATTCAGTTTATGCTGGCAGATATGGCCACTAAGCTGGAAGCTGCAAGGCTCCTTACATACAGGGCTGCCGAAATGTGGGATAGACATGAGGATTCTGTAAGGATTTCGTCAATGGCGAAACTTTACGCATCTGATGTTGCTATGGAGATAACTACAGATGCCCTTCAGCTTTTTGGCGGATACGGTTACACAACAGACATGAATGCAGAGAGGCACATGAGGGATGCAAAGATAACACAGATTTATGAGGGTACAAATCAGATTCAAAGGGTAATAATTGCCCGTGACATCCTGAGGGATCATTGATTCACATAGGGTGTTCCGGCTGGTCTTATCCAGATTGGGTAGGCCCTTTTTACCCAAAAGGGACAAAAGACAAGCTAGGATACTACTCCTCAGTATTCAATACAGTGGAACTAAATTCATCCTTCTACGGGGATATCTCTCATAAACTTCTGGAGTCCTGGATAAAAAGATTCTCTGGGTCAGCTTTCCAGTTTTCTGTCAAGGCCCCCAGAACAATTACTCATGAGTCTATCTCCAGGGGGACTGAAGAGGCTCTATTTCTAATGGATAAATTTCTCGAGGACCTTATATGGCCTTTGAGGGACTCCGGAATTCTGGGGATGACACTTTTTCAGCTTCCTCCTTTCTATGGGGAAAGTGAGCTGAGAAACCTGATCTCTGTGATCCAAGATTCAGATGCAGGTGAAATAAAACCTAGGATAGAGGTCCGGAACATCGATCTGATGGGAAAGGAAAGTCTATCCGCCACTTTAACCTCTGTTAAAACAGGGTTTGTAATTCCGGACAGCCCGGATTTCAGCATAGATTCAAGTATCAGCACGAATGAAAAATGGGATTATGTGAGGTTGCATGGTAGAAATGTTTCAATGTGGGGAGGCAAAAGCCAGGGTATGGCCAGATACGACTACCTGTATTCTGAGGACCAGGTAAGATCCATTTGGAAAACAATAGAAAAGCATTCGGCCGATGATATTTTCATCTATTTCAATAATCATCCGGGAGGAAAGGCCACCAGGAACGCCCTATTAATGATGGATATGGCAGGCGTCAAAGCAGATGGAACAAAATTATTCTGAGGGCAGCGATATGGTATTGCGAAGGAGGTAGAAATTGATGGCATCAGATAGAGTTAGTGACTCAGGTGAAAAAATTAAGTTCATTTACCAGGGAATAGAGATGTCTGGAATTATTGTAAACCACGATTCCAGTCAGTTTAATATTAAGCTCAGCAGTGGTTATAACATTTCTATACCTAATGAATCCATAGAAATTACAGACAGAGAAAGAATTCAAGTCACACACAAGTATGTCTCTCCTTCTAAGGACCCGGAAGCCGAGGTCGAAATAATTGCCACTGGTGGTACAATAGCCAGCAGGGTTGATTACATTACAGGTGCAGTTACTCCAGTATTCGATCCAGGAATTCTTGGGGAAAACATCCCAAATATAAGCTCATTCCGTTATGACGTAAAGCTTATGGACCCAATACTAAGTGAGAACATGACTCCGGATATCTGGCAAAACATTGGGGAAATGGTGAAAGAAGCGCAGATGAAGGGACGGAGCACCATTATACTCCATGGAACAGATACAATGGCCTATACTGCATCTGCCCTGGCATTCATGTTCAGATCACTGCGCAGGCCAGTTATTCTGGTGGGATCGCAGAGGAGTTCCGACAGGCCAAGCACTGATGCATTTCTAAATCTCGAAGCAGCGCTTGAATTCAGCAGGCTGAACGTTGGCGAAGTGGGAATTTGCATGCATAGTTTCATATCTGATACTTCAGTATCTCTGTTGAGAGGGGTAAGGACGAGAAAGATGCACTCCTCACGGAGAGATGCATTCAGGTCACCTGGCGTTCCTCCTATGGCCTCTTACATTAGTGGAGCAGCCAGCCTTAACCCGGGCACTCTTCAATGCTCTTCTGAACCAGTGGAATTTTTTCCTTCTCTAGAAAAAAAAGTATCGCTTGTGTATTTTCACCCAATGATGGGGGCCGAAGATTTCAGAGCCATGGCGCAGGGCAAAAAAATTGTCGTAATAGCGGGCACAGGAATGGGACATATTGCTGACAGGCTCTTTGAACCTCTCAAGGAACTGTCCAGAGATGGGACTATGTTCATGATGACCACACAGTGTCTTGGCGGGAGGGTTGATCTGGATGTTTATTCAACCGGAAGGCGGCTGACTGAACTGGGTGTCATCCCACTGGGAGACATGTTCCCGGAGACTGCACTAGTTAAGGCTATGCATGTTTCTGCCAATTATACAGACGAAAAAATAAGGGAAATGATGATGTCAAATATGCGTGGTGAGATGCTTTCAAGAGAGGTGGAATTCTGAACTCTGCCCCCATAAAGATAGGACTGGAGGTCCATCTCCAGCTGGAAGGTAATAAACTCTTCTGCAACTGCCCAACTGAGTCAGGGAAAGAGGAAAGGGGAAAATTCTTCAGGGTACTTGGAACCACTAGCGGAGAGACTGGTGAAACAGATCCTGCAGTTTTGTATGAAAGAAAGAGGGATAGGTCATTCCAATATACAATTTCAGATAACTCCTGTATGGTGGATGCCGATGAGGAACCTCCAAAAGATATAAACAGAAATGCACTGAAAAAGGCCATAGCAACTTCGATCTACCTGAATTGCAGAACAATGACGAACGTGCAGTTCATGAGAAAGATCGTTGTGGACGGCTCAAACACTTCTGGGTTTCAGAGAACGGCAATAATAGGGATTGGAGGCAAAATTGATACCAGAGAGGGGCCGGTAAGGATATCAACTATATGCCTAGAGGAAGATTCATGCAGAAAAATAGAGCAGGACGGCAACATTGTGGAGTACAACCTCGACAGGTTGGGGATTCCACTAATGGAAATTTCCACTGAGCCTGATATACTTTCACCTCAGCACGCACGTGAAGTAGCAGAGAATATTGGCTCCCCGCTCATAGCTGCAGGCTGGCTGAGGAAAGGCTCTGACTCCATCAGGCAGGACGTTAACTTTTCAATGGGGTATGGCAGGGTAGAGATCAAAGGGGTGCAGAAACTTTCAGATATAGAACAGTCTCTAACATATGAGATGGAGAGGCAGCAAGGCCTTGCCAGAATATCCTCCTTTATGAAAAGCGGAAAGATGCCAGAGGTATCACTCATAGAATCGGATGACATATTCTCCCAGACTGCATCTAATGTGCTGAAAAGGTCTATAAAGTCTGGTAACAGCATATATCTTTCACGAATGAAAGGATGTGCTGGCATACTGAAAAAAGGGGATTTGAGGCTTGGAAAGGAACTTTCAGATATTGTTAAAGCGTTCGGAGGAGGCGGACTAATGCATTCAGACGAGCTTCCTGCATTCGGAATTGATAAGGAGATTACCCAGATTAGGGATAAACTTGGATGCGTCGATAATGATGCTTTCCTTATAGTAACATTGAAACCTGAGATCAAGAACTTAATTGAAAATGAATTGAATTCCAGGATCAGCAAGATCTATAAGATGGATCTATCTGAGACACGTTATCTGAACTCAGACGGCACAACATCATTTCTCAGACCGCTTCCCGGAGGTGCTAGAATGTACCCTGAAACAGATGTCCCAATACTTGATATTGGTCCTATGATGGAAGATGCAGAGAGAATTAAGCCTGCACCACTTGAAGAGGTTATATCAGAGACTTCTGCCCGGTACGGAATTTCACAGCAGGATTCTGAAACTATAATCAGAAAAGGATTGTTGACTGATTTTCTCTCCATGAATGAGCTGATCAGGAATGGTTCTCTGTCAGCGAGGTTAATCCTTCACATTATCCCGGAGTACTCCAAGACATCGGGTAAAGAAATTCAGGTGAAAGATGTGTTGCACCTTCTGCAAGTTTCTGCTCTGGAGGACTTGGAAAGAGACAGCATAGAATATGCAATGAAATTGCACTTCATCAGCAAATTCTCTCCAGAAAAAGCATGGGATGAAGTGAAAAAATCCTTCATTTCTGACAGAGATCTTTCAATCCTCATAGAGACAGCCGCTTCAAACCAGGAGATTACTGAAAAGAATCTTATTCCAAGACTGAGGGGTATGACAGAAAAAAGGTTCAATCCGTCAATAGCAATGGAGATGTTCCTGAAATTGAGGAAATCCCGTTAAGGCATGGATAGATGGCAAAATTTCAACATTATTCTAAAATTCTTAAATAGATTCGTGCGATTAGGATTCAATGTTGGATGGCTACATCCCTCTGCTGATTGTCCTTGTGTTGATAATCGGAGGGCTAATTACAATCTACATGGTTCTGCCAACTGTAGGGGCTAACAGATTCAAGAAGAGCCAGAAGATTTCTCTAAAACCGGATGTAATTATAGAAAATGCCTCCAGAGAGATTGGACCACCAGTCAAGCATGGGGAATATCTTGAACCATACGAGAGTGGTGAGGTTTCTAAAGGTGATTTCCGGTCAGCTATTAATGTACAGTATTATGTAATAATTCTCCTTTTCATACTTTTCGATGTTGATATGGTCCTTCTTTTCCCGTGGGCCTTTGACTTCATGAAATTAGGTATCATACCTTTTCTTGAAACACTGGCATTTCTTGCAATGCCCCTGTTTGTTGTAAGTTATGCTTTCAAAGAAGGATATATGAGGTGGCTGAAATGAAAACCGGAGACGGTGGAGTTGTGACAACAACCTTGGAGCAGGCTATGGAGTGGGGAAGAAGTAATTCTCTATGGCCATTGACATTTGGTCTTGCATGCTGTGCCATTGAAATGATGGCAATACAGGCTGCGGATATGGATATAGCACGTTTTGGCAGCGAGGTCTTCAGAAATTCCCCAAGGCAGTCCGATCTGATGATTGTTGCCGGGACTGTCACGAAAAAGATGGCTCCAAGGGTAAGGAGGCTTTACGAAGAGATGCCTTACCCCAAATACGTCATAGCCATGGGAGTTTGTGTTATTCAGGGCGGACCATACAATCAGGGTTATTCCGTTGTTCTCGGGGTGGACAAGGTTGTTCCTGTTGATGTTTATGTGCCAGGTTGCCCCCCAACTCCTGAAGCCCTGACTCACGGAATTATGCTTCTTCAGAAAAAAATAAGAAATGAGACGGACAGGTGATTGCATGGTGGAGGTTATTGAGGAAACTACCGGAAAAGATGGAAGAAAGGTATTAAAGGTGGCAAAGGAAAACCTCCTCGCTCTTCTTTCAGATCTAAAGGATAACGGATTTACCCACCTCTCACTTATAACGGGCGTTGACAGGAAGTCAAAGCTGGAAGTTGTTTATCATCTTCATAATCTGAGTAAGAACGAATACGTTGAAGTTAAGACAGAGACACTGGACGAAAGGGTTCCGAGCGTAACCAGCCTCTTCAAAAGCGCTGACTGGGATGAACGGGAGCAATACGATCTGATGGGAATAGTGTTCGAGGGTCATCCTAATCTGAAGAGGCTCTTTCTTCCAGATTCATGGGTCGGACACCCGCTGAGAAAGAACTATGATCTTTCTAAAGTTCAGTACATAAACATGGATGAAAACGGTGACGATTACGCCACCTTTGATCCCGGTGATGGCTGGTAAAAATGATTCAGGAGGAAAAGAAAAACGACGGCAGAGAATGGACTGAGCTCAATATGGGCCCCCAGCATCCATCCACTCATGGGGTTCTGCGCCTAAAAATAAAGCTGGATGGTGAAACTGTTAAAGAGGTCGAACCAATTATTGGATACCTCCACCGGAATGCTGAGAAAATCTGTGAGCTTGATTATTATTGCGATTCTCTGATTTATTTTGACAGGATGGATTACGTCGCTGCAATGAACATGGAAGTAGGCTATCTTGAAGCGGCTGAAAAGCTTCTTGGGATACCTCCACCAGAAAGGGCACAGTGGATCAGAGTTATAATGGCTGAACTGAGCCGGATAGCTGCGCATCTCGTTTGGGCAGGTGCATTTGGCCTTGATCTTGGAATGCTATCACCTTTCTTCTACTGTTTTGTGCAGAGGGAAAAGATACTCCGCATATTCACCGAGATATCCGGATCAAGGCAGGAGACTAACTATATGAGCATAGGCGGAGTCTATCAGGACATTAATGAGAATATAATCTACATGATTGACGAGTTTACAAAGGAATTTCCTGACAAGTTAGAGGAGATATTTAATGCCTTCATTAAAAATGATATATTCATGTCCAGGAATAAAGGTATCGGCATACTTGAGCCTGAGGTTGCAATAAATTATGGAGTTACCGGACCAATGCTCAGAGCATCGGGAATTGAATATGATGTACGCAAGGCTGAGCCGTATCTTGTCTACAACCAACTGAATTTCGATATCCCTGTTTCTTACAAGAAAGACAATCTTGCAAGATTTCTTGTCCGATTTGAGGAAATGAGACAGTCAATAAGAATAATTAAACAGGCCATCAAGAAAATACCTGAGGGCCCATACTTTAATCCGAAGGCAAAGAAATCTCTCATGATAAGGCTAAGAGGTGAAGGCGAGGTATATGCAAGAACTGAATCTCCAAAGGGTGAATTTGGAGTCTATCTGGTGGGGGACGGAGGAGTTAAACCTTACAGAGTCAGAGTAAGAAGCCCTTCCCTTAAGAACCTATCCGTAATAAGACACCTGGGAAAGGACGTCCTGATTGCGGACCTTATTGCAATTTCAGGTACAATAGACCTTGTATTTGGTGAGGTGGACAGATAATGGATGTCCTAACCCGGCTTGCTCACTTCTTTGCCCCTTTGACCCATTATATTGCCTACATACTGGCTTACCTATTCGAATCAATATTTCTTGTTATATTCGTAACCATTGTCCTGGTTTTCATGATCTACCTTTTCAGGAAGTACATGGCTAGAGTCCAGCTCAGGATTGGGCCTAACAGGGTTGGCAAATTTGGCCTTTTACAGTTAATGGCCGATGGACTGAAGCTGGCTGGAAAGGAGAGTATTCTCCCAAAGGGGAGAGATGACCTCCCGTTCAGAATTGCCCCTCTCATAGTATTCATAGGGTTAGTAATGTCATTTGCTCTTCTTCCTTATGGAGATTTCTACTGGATTGGGTCTCTGACAATTACACATTCAAATGTAAGCGTAATACTGCTGTTTGCGGCAATTGCAATTATGCCTATTGGGGAAATATTGGCAGGAGTTAGTTCCAAGAACAAATATGCCATCCTGGGTGCCCTGAGGGGCGTTGCCAAGGATGTATCATTCGAAGTTCCCATGATGATATCAGTACTGGCACTTGTAATGATGGCATCAGCAAGGACATCAGAACCATTGAACCTCTCTAACCTTGTCTCAAGTCAGATTATACCATTCGGTATTCCGGAAGTAATAGGGCTTCTGGTGTTTTTCATCTCAATGATAGCAAGAGCTTCCTACTCACCTTTCGATATGGGTGAAAGTGACAGTGAGCTTGTGTCCGGGCATTCCACAGAGTACAGTGGTATGAGATTCGGAATGTTCTACATGGGTCTTTTTGGAAGCATATTCCTGAGCTCAATGATGGTCTCTCTGCTTTATCTTGGCGGATACAATGGGCCTTTTTCATCGGACGCAGGCTTCATATTTCTTCTTATAAAGACAGTTATTCTTGTGCTGGTTGCATTCACTGTCTGGCTCTCCGTTCCAAGAATTAGAATAGATAGATTCGTCAATATGGGATGGAAGTATCTCCTTCCTATCTCTATTCTTAATCTCATAATAGCAGGAATTATAACTCTGGGGGTGGGCCTGTGATAGAAGTCAAAGAACCGAAGAAAGAGCTTCCCCTTGTGGGAACATTAAAAGCAATGTGGATAGTCGGAAAGCACATATTTCAGAAACCTGTGACTACTCAATATCCTGAGGAGAAGAAACCGATGCCTGATCGTTTCAGGTTCAGGATCTTTTTAAGCCTTGATGATTGTGTTGGTTGCACCCTGTGTGAACAGGTATGCCCTAATCTCAGCATACACATGAATAAAGTTGAGAGGGAAAATCCAAGGAATAAGAGGAAAATTTATCCTGACGTCAACTTTGGCACCTGTACTGTCTGCAGAAATTGTGAGGAGATATGCCCAACAGATGCCATATACCTTACACATGTTTTTGAAACCTCGAGGACAAGAAACAGCTTTACCTATTCCCCAGATGAGCTGAGCTTGTCTGAGGATGAGGTGATCAAGTGATCTTCACAATCATATTCATCATATTTGCAATAATTCTTGTGCCACTGGCGATGAAGACGGTATCAGAAAAGAACCTCACCCACAGTGCCATATATCTCATGGCTTTTCTCTTTGTTCTTTCGGCCCTCTTCATTTACCTTGGTGGAAGTATAGTGGGTGCAATAGAACTTCTTGTTTTCATCGGTGCCATTGTCACTCTGATAGTATTCAGTCTTATGCTGACGGGAGGTAAGGAAGTTGAATAAAAAACTTGCAGCACTAGCATCAGGGCTTTTTCTGATAGTATTCGGGATAGAGACAGTAAAGATCAGTGGTTCATTTACTCCACAATCTCAGAATATCTCACTGATTGGGAAGGAGCTCTTCGGCAACTACGTGGTTCCGTTTGAATTGCTCTCTTTAATACTGGTGGCCGGAATAATCGGAATGTTCTACATTTCCTGGAGGGATAACTGATGGATATATTCCTTGTAAGTTTCCTTTCCCTGCTCCTTTTCGTTATCGGGCTTTACGGGGTAATGACTTCAAACATAGGAATAAAAATGCTGATTTCAATAGAAATCATAATAAATGCAGCCATTCTGAATCTGGTTGCAGTTGCCGTTTATTACTCCACAATTTCACCAATCATTATGGCACTATTTGGAATTGCAATCGGTGCGGTTGAATCGGTAATCGGGCTTAGCCTTTTAACGGCTACATACAGAAGGGTCGGAAAAGTTGTTCTCTCCCTTCTGAAGGAGATTAAGTGGTAATTATGTACATATTTGGCTGGCTAATCTTCATAACACCAATCGTCGGGGCTTTCCTCAGTTTCGCACTTGGCAGGCATGACAGAAGGCTTGCCGGCCCCATAGCATCAGTTTCAATAGCGCTTTCACTGGTCTTTTCAATTCTGGCATTCTTCAGGGTACAGTCATCCGGTCCAATTGATAACTCATATTCCTGGTTTTTCAACATCAATTCAGGGATCTATATCGATCATCTGGCACTTGTAATGGTATTGATGGTATCATTCGTTTCACTGATGATCCACATTTTTGCCCTGTATTATATTGGCGACGATCCTAACAGGCATATTTATTTTGCCGAAACAGCTCTTTTCACTTCTGGAATGCTTGGTCTTGTTGTTTCATCAAATCTGGTTCTGTTCTTCCTGTTCTGGGAGCTTGTAGGTCTCTGTTCATATCTTTTAATAGGGTTCTGGTTTTTCAAACCAAATGCCACTTCCGCAGCAAAGAAGGCGTTCATTGTAACAAGAGTGGGCGATCTTCTTTTCCTAATCGGGATGGCTATTCTCTATTTCTCCCTGATGGGATACCCTGGTCTTACAACAGGGGTAAGCCCTCTTGATATTCCATTTCTCATAAATCACGCTCAGTCCATTGCCTCATACGTCGGACCCAATACTCTTGGCACTGTCGCCGTACTATTTCTTGGAGCAGCAGCTGGAAAGTCAGCACAGTTTCCACTTCACGTATGGATACCGGATGCAATGGAAGGACCCACTACAGTATCGGCGCTGATCCATGCTGCAACCATGGTAACTGCTGGAGTGTACCTTGTAGCACGTGTCTTTCCAATATTTTATTATTCAGCTCCATTTGCGCTATATTCTGTTGTTGCGGTCGGAGCATTTACTGCATTCTTTGCAGGCATAATTGGAATAGTGGTCAATGACATTAAGAGAATACTTGCATATTCGACAATAAGCCAGATTGGATATATGATGGCGGCCATAGGCCTGGGTTCAGTTATAGGTTATTCCGGAGTTTCCTATGGAATGTTCCACCTAATAGTGCATGCGGATTTCAAAGCGCTACTTTTCATGAGTGCCGGAGCAATACTCATTGCACTTATGGATCTTAGAGACACCAGGGAAATGGGCGGGCTCTGGAGACGTATGCCCATTACAGTAACACTTCTGTTTATCGGTTCCCTGGCACTCGTCGCGTTTCCCGGAACTGCCGGTTACTTTTCCAAGGATTCAATAATAGCTGCCTCATGGATATATTTCCAGAAATCTGGATCTCCCTATGCCATTATTCCATGGATACTACTGGCTGGAGGTTCTTTACTTACCGCACTTTACACATTCAGGATGTTCTTCAGGGTTGCACTTGGAAAGCCCAGATCCTATCTTGCAGAGAAAGCCCATGATCCAAAAGCGTATGTTCTGATCCCTCTTATGATTCTTGGTGCTGGAGCACTTCTGCTTGGACTTATTCAGCCATATTTCTACAGTTATGTCTATTCCAAAGCAGTTGTTCCTTCAATTCCGCTTTTCATCGAGGCAATACCAATAACTCTTATGGCAATTGGAATCATAGTTACATATTTCATATACGGGACCGAAAGATACAAAAAACTCAATCTTTCGGACAAGTTTGGGTATCGCCTTGTTAAGAACAAATTCTATCTTGACAGGCTTTTCACGAATATCATAGCGGAAAGGTTTATCGCTGCCTTCTCAGGCGCTACAGCCAGTTTCGAATCATCGTATAACAAAGGTGTGGAAAGCGTAGGTGATGGTACACTCAGCCTTGGGTCTCTATTGAGACGTCTTCAGAATGGAGTTATCGAAAATTATTTCGTATTCCTGATAATAGGAATTTCAGTAATTTTCATCATCATAGAACTGTTGGGGGTGCTTTGATCTGTTTATATTTCTTATATTTCTGGCCACTATAATTGTCGCAATAGCGTCATTTTTCATAAAAGTAAAAAGAGACCTGTTTGCTACTGTTTTTGCAGGAATTTTTGCTGCTCTTGTCATAATTTATAGCTTTGTAAGATTCAGTTCCGGCTATACGGGAGGCTTCATTTCCAGGGTTTCATATTCTCTTGCCCCATCCATTGGAATAAATTTCACCACTGGTGTTAGCGGGTTTACGGATGCACTTCTCATTCTGTCGGTAATTGTGATATTTATCTCAACTCTTATAGCAGAGAAAAAGGAACTTGACAGGCTAATGTTCAGCTACATACTTACAACTGAAGTTGGTCTTATCGGAGTTCTTATCTCCAGAGACTTCCTGTTTTTCTATATTTTCTGGGAAGTTGTACTGATACCTGTATACTTCATGATTGCCCAATTCGGAAAGTTTAGAAAAGAGAGCATTGGACTGAAGTTCTTCGTCTACACGCATATAGGTTCTGTGTTCCTCCTTCTCTCAATATTTGCTGTTTACACGTATAACTTTGATAGGACCGGTGCCCTTACATTCCAGATTGGTTCACTGATGACAAACAGCACTTTTTCATATATGCCTGCTTTCTGGAGGGACTTCACAATTTTCGGATTCCTGTTCGCATTCCTGGTTAAGATGCCAGTATTTCCGCTGCATTCCTGGCTGCCTGATTCTTACGAATCAGCACCGTACCCTGCCACTGTCATTCTATCTGGAGGGCTGTCACTGATGGGTGGTCTGGGACTGTTCGGGATATTACTTCCTGTTACTCAGTCACTCGGCACGTTTGTTCTATCATTTCTCATTGGTATTGGCATAATCAGCCTTATCTACTTCGCTCTGGCGGCTATGATGCAGTCCAGCCTTAAGAGAATGATGGCACTTGCAAGCGCTGCTTCTATGGGCTTTGTGGTACTTGCCTTCGGAGCAGGAGGGTTGGAGACAGGTTATGAGAAAACACTTGAGCTTTCAGGCGGAATGTTCCAGATTGTGGCACATGGTCTGATAATGGCATTTGTGTTCTCAGCACTCTACTTCATAAAGAGATCCACAGGAAAAGAAAACATTCAGGAATTAGGGGGGATATTCAGGGAGACTCCATTCCTTGCATCATTCCTGCTTGCAGGTCTGCTTGCTTCTCTGGGACTACCTGGGATGGCAGGATTCATAGGGGAGTTCTCTGTCCTTGTTGGCTCTTTCCAGGCCATCGGATGGGTCATCCTGTTTGTCATCTTCGGGATGATTCTCACAGCCTCTTACCACATATGGGCAGCTCAGAGGTCCCTATATGGCCCTTACAACGAAAATCTTGGACGGATTCGTGACTCCGGTACTTACCAGACTATTGTCCTTGGTGCCAGCTTAATTGTTATACTCATACTCGGTATATTTCCAAATCTGCTATTTGGACTGCTCACTGCTTATTCAGGAGGTCTCTAAATGTCTGCGTTAGATTTAGGTATAGGTTCAACAGCTACATTCTCTCATCTCATTCCGGAAATATTTCTGGGCCTTCTGGGGTTCGCAATACTCTGGACAGGTGTCAGGAATATAGGGGAAAAGGTGATCTCATGGACAACATTTGCAGGGCTTGGTATTGCTGCACTTCTTGTCTTTTTGCTTGATCCTTCCTCGGGAAGCGCCTATTCTGGGGTCATGGTCTTCAACAATTTTGGGAAATATTTCGCCATAATAATGCTGATTTCCTCAATGTTTATCTGCTACCCATTTTCCACTAAGAATTATCAGAAATCAGAGATATTTTACTCTACCCTTCTTTTCCTGAATGTTGGAATGGTGGTAGCTGCATTCAGTTATAACCTGATTGCACTTTTCATTGCCTTCGAATCTGTCAGTATAGGGACCTATGTTCTTTCAAGCTTTGGCAAGACAAGAAGAAACCTGGAGGCCTCCATCAAGTACTTCTTCACTGGAACTATAGCAACTGCATTCATCCTTTTCGGTGCCAGCTTCTATTACATGGGAACTGGAACATTCAGCATCTCTTCATCTGCCCTTTCTCATGTCACAGGCTCACCGGAAATAACACTTGCACTTGCTTTCCTGATTATAGGGTTCGGGTTCAAGCTGGCACTCTTTCCGTTCCACCAGTGGGCTCTTGACACTTACGATGGTACAGAAAACTCAGTTTCAGCATTCCTGGCCGCAGGAAGCAAGATTCTGGCATTCATGGTCATTCTAAAGGTGTTCCTTTCCGGTTTCTCTTTCGACCACACGGCGGTATTTTACCTCTTTGTGATACTTTCAATCATAACAATGACCTATGGGAATATCTCTGCACTTTCCCAGAGCAATCTAAAGAGGATACTTTCCTATTCAAGCATTGCTCAGGCCGGCTACCTGGTTCTGGTTCTGGCAGTGGTTGCAGGCAGCGGCAGCCCAACCTCAACAGTGTCGGAATTTGCCATAGCAGCAGGAATGTTCTACTCACTTGTCTATATATTCATGAAGGGTGGGGCATTCATAACAATGAATGCTGTTCCTAAGGATAATGTGGAACTGGAAGACGTCTCAGGTCTTGGAAAGAGGTCCCCTGCAACAGCAGTTAGCCTGTCAGTTATAATGCTGGCACTTGCAGGAATTCCCCTTACCGGAGGATTCCTTGCAAAATACTACCTGTTTCTTGCACTAATTGAGGGCAGCCTGTGGTGGCTTGCAGTTATTGCCATACTGAACAGCGCTATATCTGTATTCTATTATTTCAGGGTTATAACTTACATGTTTGCAAGAGACCCGGCAGAGGGTGAAACTGCAGTTCCCTACAGTGCAAAGGCTCCTGTTGTGGCTGCCGCAGTTATTACTGTTGCACTGTTCTTCATTGGAATAATTGCTTCCTTCATGCCAACTCTCATAAGCGCCGCTGGAGGAATTTTCGGGTGATATTCAATGACTATAATGTCTGATCTTGAAATACTTAAAAGCTCCCTGATATATGGGGAACCGGAAGTTGCCGTCAAGCTGATTGATAGAAAGGAAAAAAAACTGAAGTATCTTATGCGGATCAGCAGGAAACCACGCCCAGATCTTTCTGATCATCTGGCAATGCTGGAATGTTTTAAAGAGATTATAACCGGTGAAATAAGCCTCGAAGATTTCAGGGAACGCATGTCAGGAATCCGGTCATTAGTCAGCCTGATGCCTCCTGATGGTGTGGATTTTGCTCTGGACAACATTGCGTATACTGTCCAGCTTGCAGTGGACAGATATAATATCAGGTATCCTAAATACGATTCAAAGAGGTGCGATGATAGATGACGAAGCCACATTTCACGGATTGTTTCAAACATTTTCATGGTGAGGAAGAAGAGGCGGCTGAAGTTATTCACTGCCTGAAGAAATTCGGGGAGCAGATATACTTCGACGACAAAGCAGGAAGACTTGTAATGGGCAGAGAAAAATACGATCCAGATCAGGGGGAGAATATGAAGGGCCTCAGCGATGCACTTGGAATCACAGACAGGAAAAGCTATGAAGAGGCTGACAAGAAATTCAACCTTACAATGTACTGACCATAGAATAGCCTACACCGGGATATACACATAATTTTTTTAATTGTAAACATCCTGCGATCTACATTATGATTCAGAAGTCAGCACAGATCAATCTGCAGAATATATCTGAGTACATATCAGTGCTGGAGATTGACAACGGGGTGAACAACACACTTAACATTGAGGGTTTGGACGATCTGTACTCAGTTCTCTCGACACTCGCTGATGATGATCCAAAAGTTGTACTCATAACTGGAAAGGGTGAACGGTCCTTCTGCATGGGCTATTCATCCAATTGCAGTGAGGAGGCTAACAATTCTACCGTGAGAGAGGCACGTGATCTCGCCCTTTCAGCAGTGAGAATGATTCGGGCTTCGCGCCACTATTTTCTGGCAGGGGTTAACGGTTATGCCTTTGATCTTGGCCTTGAACTTGCGCTTGCCAGTGATCTTTCCATTGTATCGTCAAGAGCGAAACTTGGCATGCCTGGCCTTAAGTACGGAATGCCGCCATTCACAGGTGTACTTACTGACACAACACTGAATATGACTGGCGAAGCCTATTCGCATCTAAAATCCGGAAATCTAATAGATGCGGGACAGGCCAGCAGTCTGGGTCTCGTGGACAACGTTGTCGATTACGCGAACTTCCGGCGTGAGATACTGAATTATTGTAGATCACTCAATCCGGAATATCTCTCGAACTATAAGGTGGTAAAGAGGCCAGAAGTTCCAAGGATAGACTCAGACAGGCTTTTCTTTCAGGTATACAGGGTTTCCTGCAAGAACATCATGGATCTAGAGCGCTTCAGAAACTCTCTTTGACGCCTCCTCAGTTTTTCTAACCCATCTTTCAGAGAAGTATACTCCAACAAAATACAGCGATATCATTGGGATGGCTATGATGATCATGGTGAATCCGGTAACCCCAGGGGAGAAGATCATGCCAATAACAAGCGATATAACTACTGCGTATCTCCAATGGCTTCTCCAGTATTCGGCTGGGACAAGCCCCACCCTGGTAAGCCCATACATAAATACAGGGACTTCAAATGAGAACCCAAATAGAAGTATGTAAAGAATCAGGAACGATTCAAAGCTCATCAGGCCAACGCTCTCTATAGCTCCAAGACCGATGTCAAAATCATTAAAAATTCTGAAAAGCTCTGGCGCTACGAAATATATGCCGAAAAAGGCGCCTGTGAAGAAAAGCGCTGATGCTGGAAAGAGGATGCTGTGTACAAGCTCCCTCTCGTGTTTTTTCAGCGCAGGCTCAATGTACTGGAGTACCTGGTAAAGAAGGTAGGGCATGGTAATTATCAAATCCAGGAAAAGAATGATAAGAAAATCTGTTGCTACCCCATCTGCAGGCTTTAAGATAAGAAGTTTAGTCCCACTTGGAAGTATATGGAGTTCCAGAATGTGAAGGAATTGGGCCCCTATGTTGTTTGTTACATCAAATTTCAGCAGTGGTATATCATGCCCGAATATGTTATAGTCACCGACCCTGAAAATAATAAACAGAATGAAAAAAAATCCATAAACTTTCAAAAAACTGATAAACCTAACTCTTAACTCTGAGACATTTCTCAGAATTATTGGTAGGAAATCATCGTCGGACATCAGTTTTCGGAGTTGATCTTCTGCTTTATTTCACTGAGCACGTCTTCTTTGCTCTTGTTCTCTGGGTCAATACCAAGATCTCTGGCTATCTGGCTATAGTCTGTTTCTTTCTTCACAGGTGAATCCACAGGCCCGTTGACGGCTTTTGATAATTCATTTTTAATCTCCATCTGACCCCTTTTAAACTCACCAGTGGCTCTGCCAATATTTCTGGCGAATTCTGGTATTTTCTTTGTACTTCCAAAGAGCAGCAGGACGACCGCGATAATTATAATCCAGTCGATTGGGCTGTCAAACATTA
>JAKAAJ010000008.1 GCA_021802365.1 Thermoplasmata archaeon
ATGGAGCAGAGACTGGGATCGGTACCCTCATAGTATTTATAGCGATGGTACTGGTCGCTGCAGTGGCTGCTACGGTGTTAATACACACCGCCGGACAGCTGCAGCAACAGGCGCAGAGCACTGGTTCAACAACCACACAGCAGGTATCAACCGGTGTCGTTGTGCAGTCAGTAGCTGGTTTTGACTACAACACAGCAGACCCTGAAGCAGGAAATGTCTCCTGGATAGCAATATATGTCACCCTGAACTCCGGCAGTGGTCCGGTAGATCTTGGAAATTCAACACTGGCCCTTAACTATAAAGGAGTTAGTGCAGACCTGAGGTATAACACCGCTGGAACGAACTTCCTGAATGCAAGTGCAAACTCCGGTTACTCAAACATAGCAGCACTTGACACAAACAGTCACTTTGTTGCCAAGAACATGAGTGCCACAAACTTCGGAGTTGTTGTCATATCGAACCCAACCGGTTCACTGACAGGCTCACACCCGGTTCTCTCACAGGGTTCCGAGGTTGCACTGCTTGTTAATGTGACAAACACATTCGGAGCAGGGTTCCAGCAGGGAAGGCAGGTATCCGGATCTCTTACACCAGAGATTGGAGCACCGGGAGTGATCCAGTTCACCACGCCAGTGGCCTTCACCAGTGGAGTAATACAGCTTCAGTAAGCTGTATTATATCCCTCTTAATTTCAGTGATCAACAATGGGTCTCTTTGATAACATGAAAAATAAGCTGAAAATCGGGAAGAAAGAGACCACAGTCAACGTAGCTCAACAGGGAACAACAGTACCACAACAACCTATACAGCAACAACCCATGGACTCAAAGTTCATCGATGGCGTCAATCAGAGGATCAGTGCTGTTGAGAACGATGTAAGCAAAATAAACAGCACCCTTGAAACAGCCAAGAGGAATATAACCGAAATGGCGGGAGAGATCAATTCACTGAAGGAGAATGTAAAAATGGTTGTCTCACTATATGAAATGGTATCCAAAAAATTCAATCCCTTCATGGATACCACACCGGAGGAGATCAAGGAGATAACAGATGCGCTCAGGGAAGAGATTAGAGATGTCGAATCCCTGGTCAAATTTGCTGTTTCCGACCTCCGTGAACTTTACGGTGCTCCCGAAGTAGAAGACATCATTTCGGACCTTGAGCAAGTGGAGGATAGCAATGATCAATGAGGCTTTGAAAGGATTTCTGCAGAGCAAGATAGACTCTGCAGACAGATCTATTCCAAAATTTGTACTGGAAGAGCTGAGGCAAAAAGTTCTCAACTCACCTACCAAATTCTCTAAAACTGACATAGAAACTCTCTTCAACAACCTGCAACAGAGATACACCGAAGGCCGGGAAAATTCCCTTCTGGGAAAGGTGGACAGCCTTTTCAGGGAAATTTCCAACGTGGAAAAAATGCTCTCAGGTGACAACAAGAAGAAGGCCCAGGACGAGCAGTCAGCCTCCCAGGATCAGCCTGATCTCAAGATCAAGTATCCCTGGAAAGCCCATAGAAAGGCTAAGCTGGAAACCATAGGTGATGATGTCATTTCACTCATGGTTGCGCTCAGATGGCTGGAATTTCTGCTTGACAACTATGGCCCTGAAAACACTGCGGATATACTTGATTACTACGAAAGTATAGGCTGGATTTCTGCTGGAGTCCGTGAACAGATGATAAAGTTCACCAAGATGACCGGCATAATTTCACCTGTACAGGAGTACAAGATCAAGCCCACAATCCAGGACCACATTGTGACTATGCTGTTCATAGAGAAACTGAACGGCGGAGAGATAACCAGAGATCTAATAGAGGCGCTGGAAAGAGACTTCAGAATGTTAAGAAAGGGAGTTGACGAACTGTATGGGGTTTAGTTACGTTGTAGCTGTGGCAATACTGCTAAGCTCTTCCCTAATTTTTTTTGGAGTTATTTATTCCGATTACGTCCATACCAATACCGAAATTTCGCAATCAGAGCAGGGTCAGAGCCAGAGGATGTATGATATGATAAACTCGAAAGTTAATATAACAGAGGCACTTGAGGCCGGAAACTCAAGCCAGAAAAATGTTACGATCAACCTGGTCAATTCAGGCAGTGTGACCCTGTACCTGAATCAGACCAATGTCCTGGTAAACGGGACAATTCATCCATTCAATTTCACCAGGGAATATCTGTTCCCTCTTCAGAATGAAACTATCAGTTTCACCACCTCTCTTCAGCCTGTTGAGGTGGAGATAGTGTTCAACACTGGATACAAGGCATACGTGGAGGTAAGATAAAATGGGTTCAATGGGAACTTCGGAGATGATTTTCTTCATTGCCACACTTGTGGTGAGCATTGCAGTTGTCGGAGTGCTTGGAGCCCAGACATCACATATAGCCCTGGGTATGGAGAACTCAGCCAAGAACACCAACAGCCAGATTCAGAATGAATTTGAGATCATAAATGACCCATCCATGATTCCATACCATAACGGCACCTACACATTCTATGTGAAGAATACAGGAAGCGATGGATTCTTCTTCACAAATAACTCGGTGACTGTACTGATTAACGGAACAGTTATTCCCGATTCGGTTTTGCTGTTCGTTTCTCCGGGAAACAGCGGAGAACTGGAGCCAGGACAGGTTGGTACCCTGTACATATCCACACCTATCGGGCCCGGATATAACCAGCTGTCCCTTATACTTGAAAGCGGTGTTCAGGGTACATTCACTTTCCAGTCAGGGGTGTCCTGATCATGTATCTGGATTTTTCCATCCAGGGAGACGAACTTGACAGAAGAATGGGGGGAGGGCTCTACATAGGGCAGATAGTTACTATTCAGGGTGGAAGCGGTGAGGGCAAAACACTTCTCTGTCTTCGTCTGGCATATGGAATGATAAAGCATGGCGCAACTGTGGCCTATGTGTCTTCACAGTTTCCCATAAGGGAATTCATTTCGGAGGCTGAATCCCTTGGATATCCGATGTTCAATGAGATACTTGCCGGACAGGTCTCCTTCATAACTTCCGTTTTCCTGCTGAGAAAGTCCAGGAGAGCAACACTTGATGAACTTCTCAGCCTGGAAGAGGTTAAGGCAAAGCAGGTTCTGATAATCGACTCAATGCATTCTGGGATGTTCAAGGACTTTGATGTGGTGGATTACTTTGCAAAACTGAGGAAATTTTCTGAGGGTAGGATAGTGATAACCACACTCAATCCTTCCGATATAGATCCTTCAAGCATGAGCAAGATCAGGGAACTTTCCACAACGATCATAAACCTCACTTCCAAGGAACTTGCAGGAGAGCGAAGACATGGGATAGACCTGATGAAGTACCCAATGGCGTTGAAGTCATTTCAGCAGGCAATCCCTTTCAGGATAGAGCCCGGAAGAGGACTCATAGTGGAGATATCCAGCGTTTCGTAGGTGATTAGATGGTTGAATTTGTGGTATCGGATACAATCGAGGTTGCAGTGCAGAGAAATCCGCACCTGGGAAGATACATTGATGAATACAGGATGCTCACCCAGAGAACACCCTCATTCATTCCAGCTCCAGATAATTCCCTGAGGGATATAGCCAACATTGATGTAATATATCCAGTGGGAGACCCCATTTTCATCCATATATACATGGAGAACGATGCTAAAGTCTACCAGCCCATAGAGCCCACGCTTTCACTGGAGGAGCAACTCTTCATGGAGGATGTAATGTCGGTAATACTGAACTTTGCATCAGATTACCCTCCTCCGGAAAATGAGGCGATTCTTGAGAAGAATCTGGACGAGATTTTCGCCAAAATATTGAAGATCGGCTCTGCAAATAAAATTAAGGGAACCAATGTCACTGTCCTGGCATCTTTCAAAGACCGCCTCATATACAACATTAAGAGAGAAGTTCTTGGGCTAGGGCCCATTGAGCCTCTGATCAGGGATTCCAATATTGAGGATATAAGTGGAATTGGCGCACATGACATATTCATAGTGCACAAAATTCTTGGATCACTGAAAACCAAGATCACATTTGGAGATAACGACAGGCTTAGCTTGTACAGTAAGAGGCTTAGTGAACGGGTTGGAAGACCTGTAAGTGATAAGACGCCCATAGTGGATGCAACGTTGCCTGACGGTTCAAGACTTTCCATTGTGTACAGTTCAGATGTATCTGCAAGGGGACCCAGCTTCACAATTAGAAAGTTTGCAGATATCCCGATAAGTATAGTGCAGCTGGTACGCTACAATACAATGTCAGCTGAGGAAGCCGCATATCTGTGGCTTGCTCTGGAATATGGCCAGAGTGTATTTGTCTGCGGGGAAACCGCCAGCGGTAAGACAACAGTGGTGAATGCCATGATTCCATTCATAAGGCCTGAATCAAAGATATTCAGTGCTGAGGATACACCTGAAATAAGAGCACCTCAGGATGCATGGCAGCAGCTGGTTACAAGAGAGAGGGGTGCAGAAGAGAGCAGGGTCACACTGTTTGATCTTCTTAAGACTGCACTGAGGTCCAGGCCTAACTACATCATAGTAGGGGAAATAAGAGGGGCAGAAGGATCCATGGCATTCCAGGCCATGCAGACTGGACATCCGGTTATATCCACGTTTCATGCCGCATCTGTAAGGAAGATGATTCAGAGATTCACAGGAACACCCATTAACATCCCTGTGACCTTCATGGATAACCTTAACATAGCTCTGATACAGCAGGCTGTATATGTAAACGGGAAATTTCTCAGGAGGACAACAAGCATCAATGAAATAGAAGGTTATTTTGAAGAGCTGGGAGGTGTCTCCACAAAACAGGTCTTCCAGTGGGACCCCACAACAGATCAGCATGTGTTCAGGGGGCTAAACAACAGTTACATACTGGAGAAGAGAATAGCAGAAACTGCCGGTATGCCTGATCCAAAAATGATTTATGAGGAACTGTTCAAGCGAGCAAGGATCATTGAGATGATGCTGAAGAACAACATTTTCTCATATTACAAGGTCTTCGATCTGATCAAGACATTCTATCAGAAAGGGGAAGCTGCAGCCCTTTCATTCAGGTGATAATTATGGCAATGGGAGAAACAAGGAGCATTGGCCAGACAAAGGGTATGGGCCTATTCAACGGCATTGAGTTTTCAAGAAAGGATGTGGGGATAATAGTGGCCCTGACTCTTGCTACTGCGACTCTCCTTATGGTTTTCTTCCTGACATATTCCATCTATTTCGCTATTGGTGCCGGGGTTGCAGGATCGGCCATGTTCTACAAGTTCATGAAACCCATTCTTCAGAGGGATTCAGATCGGACAAACATAAACTCGAATATCCCCTTCTTTATTACATCATTCGCAACACTATCAGTGAGCGCTGCAAACAGAATAGACATAGTGGATATACTGTCCAGAAAAGATAAGCTGGGAAGACTGGCAAAGGATATGGAGAAACTCCACAATCTTGTGAAGAACTGGAGACGTGGCCTTTCAGAAGCGGCGATGTTTCTCTCAAAAAAGACACCAAGTGAGGTCTTTGAGGACTTTCTTTCGAGGTTCGGTCATGCAATTGACAGTGGACAGGACTTTGAGGAATTTGTTAAAAATGAGTCGGAGACTGTTATGAGCAACTTCGAAACTTCATATATCTCAGCTCTCTACAGTTTCGACCTCTTCAAGGACCTTTATGTTTCCATGCTTCTTGCTTTTGCATTCCTGATCACTTTCGTCATGATAATGCCTGTTCTCATATCTATAAACATACTTGACGTGCTCACTTTGAGCCTTGTAGCAATTATTTTGGGAGAGGCCATGCTCACATACGGAATCAAGATAGTTCTCCCAAACGACCCAATATGGCATGATACGGGAATAAAGACCCCCCTGCAGCTTGAACTGAGGAGGGCAATGATATTGGCCCTGATTGCATGTGGAGCAATTGCAGCTGCTGTTATTGCCCTGAAGCTTTACGACAGGATTCCTTTCTATTTTGCAATAACCATGGTAATCACTCCACTTGCCTATCCTGGTTACCTCGGATCTAACGCAGAAAAGAAGGTTGCCAAAAAAGACGATATGTTTGGAAGTTTCATAAGGGCTCTATCCGGATCTGCTTCAGCCAGAGGGAACATGGTCATAGATGCCCTGAAGTCAATAGTGCTCCACGATTTTGGAACACTCACCAGGGATGTAAGGGATCTTTACAGAAGGCTAGTTTACAGGATAGACAGCATAAGGTCCTGGAAATATTTCAGTGCAGATACAGGATCACACCTTATTGAGGTCTTTTCCGAGAGTTTCGTTGAGAGCATTGATCTTGGGGCGGATGCGGCAGAGGCAGGAAAGGTTGTTGCAGACAACTTTGACCGTGTCGTGAGAATGCGGAAAAGGAGACATGCCTCAGTCAGCAGCTATGTTGGAGTTCTTTACGGCATAACAGGAGGCCTGGCATTCTCACTTGCCATTTCATTCGGTGTCCTGGAAATCATCAACAAGGTATTCGCATCATTCGACGTCTCAACCCTGAGTGATTTTGGGATATTTGTTTCGCAGCCCCCCAGTGCAATAATAGAGATTGAGGCGTTCCTCGTGGTGATTCTGCTCGTTCACTCTTTTATTGCCGGAACCGCCCTGAAAGTTGCAGACGGAGGAAAAGTAACACATGGTTTACACCATTTTGTTATCATGAGCTGGATAGTTACTGCAACACTTTATGGAACTCTCTACCTGACATCAATAATGCTATCCGGTGCACTTTGAACCCTTCACTTGAAAAAATACACAAAAAAAATTTATATGCTGTACTGACTTAAGAGCCGATGGCCGATCCGTCTCCGGAATCGGAGCTTAACAATAGCCTGTCCTCCCTTGTCAAGAGACTGGGAGACAGAGTTGAGGTCTCACCTCAGGAAGCATCGGAAGAGTTTCTTGATGCGGTTAGGAGAAACCCTAAACTTGTTTCCGATAATTTTAATGATTCGATAGGGCTGATTGATGCCTTAAAACTGCCATCCCCTGTGCTTTTGAAAATTCTTTCAGGGCTCTCAGAAATTTTTCCGGATAACCAGGAAATAAACCGGGTTATTATTAGATTCATGCTTGATAATTCACTGTTTGAAGCTGCGGCATCCCTTGCTACTGAAAGATCTTATCTTTTGAAGGAACTCGCAGATTCAGATATTGATCAGCAGAAGATAGGACAGGATACCCGGTGCAGACTTGTGCTTGCCATGGCTAGGGCACAGATATTTTCTGAACACATGATAGAGATTGCTGCCAGCCTTTCCCCTGATTCTGATTCATTATCTGAAATTCTGAAGCTGATGCTGGAAAACAGGAAGTATGAGGAAATCCTTTCACTGTTCGGAAAAGTACCGGAAGTTGCAGAATTACCGGAAAACTTCATGACTGTACTTCTGGCAATGAAGGAATCTGGTCACAATGATGATGTTGCAAATTTTCTGAGGAAGAAAGGTGTCAGTAACCTCAAGAGCCTGGATTCTCTGAGGACCGCAGCTGAGATTGCGTCCACTACAGGTGACCCTGAGATTTTTGATTCCATAATCAGGGATTGCCTGACCATGTTCCCTGACGATTTCATGCTGCTTGAAATCAAAGCATCGTTTCTTCTTGAGCATGGAGACAGAAATCAGGCGTTCATTATTCTGAAAGACCTCTTTGACCGGGGATCTCTTGATGATGCAATGAGAACAAAGCTGATTGAGCTTGCATGGGACCTGAAGCTCTATGATGAGTGCCTGCAGATAATTTCCAGAATGGATGATGATTTTAAAAATCCTCACATATATTCAATTGCTGCGAACTGCTTTCTTGAAACAGGAAGATTCCAGGAGGCCCAGAATTTAATTTCAACTGCTATAAAACAATATCCTGAAAATGAGGAAATCAAATATCTCCGATACAGATTAATGAAAGACCTGCAGAGGCAGAACGAGGCATATGAAATAGCTCTGGAGCTTGTTAAAACGGGTTCACGGCTGGAAGACGTGATCTCATATCTGTTCAACTGGCTTTACTCCCTTGGTGAATACCAGGATATTCTTGATCTGTACAGAAAATTCGAAATAGACTCTCCCCTAAATATTCACTATATAGTTGCATCTTTTGTTTCTCTGAAGGAAGCGGGTGAAGCTTTGAGTCTCATAAGGAAGTATCCTGATGTCCTTTATTCCCCGCTTCTGGTTGATTCGATCTTTTATAATTTCAGGGATGAAAGTGAGATCTCAGAACTGGAAGATTTAGTGCCTGAGGATGATCATATCCTGAATATGGTTCTGAGGAGGCTCAGAGGCATGTTTCCAAGGGACCGTGTTCCGGTAAACATCTCAGAATACTCAAGATCCAGGGCTTGCTGCTTCATTATAGCATATCCGCATTACAATTCAGATTCACCCGAAATAGATGAGGGGGTAAGGACACTGCTGGCAGGAAGGAATAATGCGGAGATACTTGATCTGCTGGAGACTGTGCATACAATAAGGACTACAAGAAAGTCCCCGGGATCAATACTCGACAGCCCCAAGTTTCTTTTTCCAGTAACAACGGCAATTTTAAATTCCGATATGACTGATCAGGCTGAGAATAACCTTCTCAGGTCAGAGCATGTCGATTCTGATCCATTCTACTCCTATCTGAGGCATCAGATAGAGTTCAGGAGGGAAAACTACTCAGGAGCCAAGAAGTTTCTTTCCAAATCAATATCCCGACTTGACAACCTTCAGTTTCTTCAGGATGCCATAGTTCTATCAATTCGAACGGATGATGCTGACGACCTTGACAAATACCTCCATATGATTGAGGAGAAATACTGGTCAGGAAATCTAAACCAGAAACTTATACATGACGAACTTATCAGAAGCGGAAACTGGGACCTTGCGGAACCAATTCTTTTTTCTCTGGAAAAATGGGGTCTTGAAGGCCATGACTATTACAGAATTAAAAGGGATTATCTTCTTGCACAGGGCAATTTGAAGGAGGCAGGAAAAGCTTCATCAGAGATTTTCAGGATTTTGAACTATACAATGTTTGACGTGAAGAAGCATATTGAAATTCTCATGAAGTCTGGAACTGAGTCAGCAATTGAGAATTTTCTGGATGATATTGAGGCAGGCGGAGCTCCTTCAGAGGTATACCTAATCCATGGTGACATTCTCTTCCGGAAAGAGGATTTCAGGGGAGCTATAAAGGAATATGAGAGGGCAGAGTCACAGGGAACAGATCTTAAGGGAAACAGAAATTACATTCAGGCCCTTATTGAATCAGGCATGGATTCAAAGGCAGAAGCAATGATGGGAGATTCAAACGACCCTTTCATACTCATCAGGCTTTATCAGAAAACACATAAAATTCAGGAATCTCTTGCGCTTCTTAAGAAGTACAGAACTGAAGCGGAAAGGTATGAGGACCTTTACAGATTTGCAGCCACTAAATTGTGGTACAACACAGAGATAAGGGACCTTCTGAATGATATTTTCAGGGAGAAGGGTTATCTTTTCCTTGGAAAGATACTGGCGAGGAATCTGTTTGACGAGGGAGATTCTGATGGAGCAATCAGAATTGTGAGAAATCTTGCAAAAAACTATCCACAGAACATGGAAATACGGAGATTACTTATCGATTCTTATGTAAAGGCGGGATTGAGAGACGAGGGCATTTCACTCATACTGGATTCGCTTGCCCACTTCCCGGAGAATTCAGATAAAATGCCCATAATAAAGACCCTGTTCCAGCTTTACTTTCAGGACAGAGACTACAGGTCTATTGTAAAATTCTATGAAAAGAACCCGGAATACGTGGATGGGGATCTTTTGCAGTACATAGTCAGAAGTTATATTGAACTTGAAGATTTTGACACCGCTGAAAGAATAATAAGCAAGCATGAAGGAACCACCATTTCTGGAGAAATTCATGGCCAGCTGATGGAGGACCTGAATTTCAAGAAGCAGTTTGTTGAGACCATGTTCTATGTTTCAAAACTGTTCAAGAGCGAATACAAAGAAGGAAGGACATTCGACAAGAAGGAAGCATTTTACAAGGCCGGAATACCTGTTGAGAAACTTCCTGAAGTTTTCACATTCCTTGAGAGCAGGGATTTTTACTTTGACATAAATCCGGAGAAATATGAGGTATACTCAAGGGATGTCATACAGAAAGCATGCAAATCAGTTCATCTGGAATCCATAAGGCAGATGACAATGAATGTTATTTTCAACAATCTTGACAAAAAGGATCCGGTGCTTGCCAGAAACATTTACCTCTACATAAAGGAACAGCTGGAAACACCGCGCAGGGCAAGATACAAAGACACAAGATACCTCAAGCTCCTGAAGACGGCTCTCAAGGAGGGGATGAAGCCGGAACCTCTGCACATTGCCTATGGTCTCAAGGTAGGAATTGGTGAGGCACTGGAAGTACTGGCAATACTGAACCACATGGACACACTGGAAAGCAATGGTGTATGAGATGTACAGATCATACTTTTACAGCAATAGAAAGGAGAGCGAAGATATCACAATAGCAGTCCTTGGCCTGACGGTTGCCTATGCAATACTGATACTTGGTGGATATGGATTTCATGTGAGTCTCCCTCTTGCACTAATCATTCTCGGTGAAAGCTTTATCGCTGTGTTCACTGCGTTCTTTCTGCATGAATTTGCACACAGGCAGGTAGGAAGGAGACTTGGATACCATACAAGATTCCAGCTATGGCCCTTCGGTGTGCTTCTCGCATTTGTGACAGCATTCATCGGAGTTCTTTTCGGTGCAATGGGTGCAGTGAATATTTACAATGCCAGAGACCACCGTTCAATGGGAATGATAGCTGCGGCTGGGCCTGCAACCAACCTGGGCATTGGATTTATATTTCTCATATCAGGACTGGTCCTCTCAGGTATTCCCCTGGCTTCCGAAATTGCCATGAGTGTGTCAGGTCTGAACTTCTATCTGGGAACATTCAACATGATACCCTTTGGACCACTTGATGGACACAAGGTCCTTGCCTGGGATTTCAGGTATTTTGCTTTTCTTTTTGCTGCTCTCCTGATTATGACAGTGATATCATTCTCAGTTTTTGGCTTCCTGTGAGGACAGGTCTGAACGCTTCAGAAAAAATATTGAGTTTTCCCCTACCTCCACTCTCTGTTTTACAGCGAATTTTCCTGTTTCGTCCTTAAAATTAACCTCAAGACTCTTTGATGTTGAGACATCAGCCCATAGATCCGGGCCTGGAGGCAGAATAATGCCTATGTACAAAGGATTCTCCGAAGCAATGAACCATCTGCCGCTTACAAGTTCCCCTGACCTTCCCTTTTCAGTCTTTATGGAAATCCCTGAAGTTATATCCATGAATCGCAAACGCTTCTTTATAGATTTATTTTTCATCCAATTACATTCGGAAAAAAGATGAGCTGGAATTTTATATACATTAAAATATAGGAAATCAATTTGACGTTGTGTTAAACGCTGGAGATGTTGCACCGGATTTTGAAGGAACTGATGATAATGGAAACAAAGTTACGCTTTATGGTCTTATAAAAGACAGACCTGTAATTCTGTACTTCTACCCGAAAGATGAAACTCCAGGCTGTACAACAGAGGCCTGTACTTTCAGGGATAACTGGGATGAGTTTGCATCACGGGGTGTGCAGGTAATCGGGGTTAGCTCTGATTCCGTTGAATCACACCGGAAGTTCAAAGAGCACAGGAAGCTCCCTTTCACACTTATTTCGGACGAGGGATCGAGGATAAGAAAACTCTACCAGGCCACGGGATTCCTAATACCCCCAAGAATCTCATATGTCATTAGCCCGGAAAGGAAGATAGTGGCTTCATATAACTCTCAAATGAATCCGAAGGAACATGTCAATAAGGCGATTGAGAACATAAAGAATCTTGAAAAAATTGAGAAAAATTAAATCTTCCTTTTAAGAATTGCGCCTACAATTATAACAATTATTCCTGCTAATGCCAGGACCCCTCCTGAAATAAGGAGGAGGCCGTAGGACACGACATTGCCTGAGGAAGGTATGACCTCATAAAGAATTGCAGGATCCTTCGCTCCGAAATAGACTACTGAATATGGACCGGTCAGGTTGAAGTATTCCTTATCTGTCCTCCCTGCAATTGAAAGATTGGCTGAAGGCTTTATTGCAAGGCTTTGAACATTTGTCTGGTTGATATCGCTTAGATCCGAGGTCTTAACAAGGTAGAAATCAGATCCATTTCCTATTACAGATATTGTGGAATCATTTGTTACATTGAGGGAGTTTGAAATCCATTCATTTCCAGATGGGTTGGTGAAAGAAGATGCTGTTATGGTTCCCTGATACACTTCGTGATAAGATATGATGGCCATGCCAGCACCGATTATGAGAAGAATCAGGCCAGTTAGCATTATCTGCTTTCTCATTCCTGAGAGCATGATAAAGCCACTACATTAATATTTTATCAGGGAAAATTGATGCCCGGCCTTTCACTATTAGACTTACGGAGTTTATTAAATTGAGAATATGAGGATAGAAAAAATTACACCAGAAAGGGAGGCAAGCATATTCACTGTCCCTTTTCCAATGTAGCCCCTGTTTTCAAACAGTGCCCCCAGAATGCTGTCTACCTGGCAACCAAAGAAACCCGCAAGGAAAACGATAAGAGAATAAAACCAGTCCATTGTGCCTCCTCTTAGGATGCCGAATGAGACTGC
Organism: Thermoplasmata archaeon; assembly: GCA_021802365.1. Next base: position 12,691 of record JAKAAJ010000008.1, read on the forward strand.
AACGATCAGAGCACCCAGTATTGCTGACATCTCACCGTATGGAGATACACCGCCATTTATTCCTGGAGTTGTACGCTTTAGAGTGGTGATCATAAAAACCCTCCTGTCGACCACACCAAGTTCAGAGGCGAATGTATCTGAGGCGATAACGGATATTGACGCCGCAAATAAAGAGAAATAATGAAAAGAGGGGAACCTTGTGACTATGCTTGTGAAATTGGCAGAGGATATGAATATAGCAATAATGCCAGCATATACAACATTGGAAATTTTCCTTTCACCGGCCACCCCCTCTTGCAGTTTACGGCTCTTCTTCAACTGGAAATAGGCCTTGGTAGCAAAGTGGGAGGATACAGCGAAGACTATTAACAGTATAAGCCACTGGATCGATCCCAGAAATGCAACGATGAACCCCAGTATAAGGGCAGCCACACTTCCCTTGAAATCGAAAAGGTTAAGGACCCTGGACAGCACAAACAATGCTATCAGAATCCCGATTATTATGCCGGCATTAAGCAAGTTCAAATCTTTTTACCAGCCCCTTTGCTGAAGTTTCATGTTGTCGGGTATCTCATCTATATCGATACCAGCCATTCCCTCAATATTTGATGATACTTCCCCAATAAGCTTGTAGTCTTCGTAATTTTCCACTGCCTCTACCACAGCCGACGCCATTCTGGCAGGGTCCTTCGACTTGAAAATTCCACTGCCAACAAATACACCATCCATTCCCATCTTCATCATCAAAGCACCATCAGAGGGAGTTGCAACACCTCCTGCAGCAAAATTGACTACAGGAAGTCTTTTCATTCTTTTTATGTCCTTCAGTACTTTCAGTATCTCACTTTCCAGCTTTTCACCTGACATTCCATAATAGAGACTGAAGTGACCGAGAGAATCCTCACTTCCAAGAAGATCTGAAGCCACGGACTTTCTGAGGACAAAATAGGAACGTGAGATATTTGAAGCAGCCCTCTTGAGTTCATCATTTCCCATCTCTGAAAGAACAGCAATACCTTCATTGACCATCCTGATGTGCCTCATAGCTTCTATGATGTTGCCTGTGCCAGCTTCTCCCTTTGTTCTGATCATGGCTGCTCCCTCAAATATCCTTCTAACCGCCTCGGGGAGAGTTCTTGCACCACACACAACTGGAACCTTTAATTCTCTCTTGTAGAGATGAAAGAAAGGGTCTGCAGGTGTGAGCACTTCACTTTCATCCAGCATGTCAACGCCAAGTTCCTGAAGTACATAACCCTCCGAAAGATGGCCTATTCTTACTTTGGCCATAACAGGGATTGAGACTGCCTCCATGATTTCTCTTATCTTCATTGGATCAGCCATTCTGGCTACTCCACCTGATGCACGGATGTCGGCCGGAACCCTTTCAAGTGCCATAACTGAGACAGCGCCTGCTTTTTCAGCTATTCTTGCCTGCTCGGCGGTTGTTACATCCATTATAACGCCGCCTTTTGTCATCTTTGCAAATCCCCTTTTCAGGAGCTCGTCTCCAAATTTTAAACCGGACAAATCAACTGGCATTCTTATCGTGTATAGAATTCCATATGATTATATATACGTTTATCACAAACAGATCCAGAAGTACTAATTATCTCCCACTGAGTCATATACAGACATGGTAAGTGCAATTTTTTAATCTCTGATCATTAACCTGTTCGAAACCCTCGTGCACTCCTATTTCTAAATATCCGAATTCCCTTAATCAACATTTCACCATAACTCCCTATGAGACACAAAACGAAAATGTTCGACAGATAAACCCAAATATTCGTTCACACTAAATTGAAAAAGTAAAATGTTGAAATATTAGTCTTAAAAAATCAGGACCTGTACAGCTCCAGATATCCAATGAAACCTGTAGCTCCCTTATAGAGATCGATTTTTATAAAACGCTCCTGACCCTTCTTCATCAACGATACTGCAGTATAGTTAAGATTCAGGTTAAAAGATATCTGGCCTTTAGATGATTTGGCTTTTTCTGAGATTGTGCTGGTGAATGGCGTTATGAAACTGTAAGTACTGTTGGAGTAGGCTTCGGCGCTGGCATTGGAAGAAGCGTTAGCCTGAATGTCTGAAAGGTTAGAAGCGTATGCCTTGCTGAGATTGTATGCGGGAGTGCCGTTGTATGTTTTATTGTAAGTAGAATTGAAATTTTGACTGTATTTATGGAATAAAGCCGCATAACTTGCATTGTAGAATATGTCGTAACGGGACTGATTCAGTATGCTTGGAGAAACTACTGTGTAATTAACGACGGCACCTGGAGAAGTTGTTGTGAAATTAACAGTAACATTTATGTCCAGAGTCGAAGGTGACACAGAAACATTCAGAATTGAACTTGTAGAATTATAGTCACTTGCAGTAGTGACGTTGGACCCTATTGATGTTATAGATACTGCGGAAGATGCACTTTTTATAATATGGCTTGTACCAAAAGCTCCCCCTATGACTATTATTACAACAATAAGAAACCCGATCCATCCTTTCAAATTACTATCCGCCATTTATTCACCTTCTGCGATACCTTCTGATTCTATATTGTGATTTATGCAATTCCCAATCGCGAAACTCTTCAAAAATCTTACATGTTCAAAATTTAAAGCATTACCAAGTTCTGGTAAAATCAGATTTCTCCTGTAAGACAGGTGCATGAATGATCTCTTCATTATGAAATCTTGCGCATCTCCAAGAAGATTTGCTCTGGGGAAGATTCTGTCCACATTGCTGTTTTCCTTTACTCTTTCAATGCAAAGGTTAACAAATCTCTTACCAGTGCATGATGAGCCAAGTATGGGCAGGTAATCATTATGGAAACCTGCTTTATTTTCATCTGTGCTTATTATGTAGTCAGAAATAAGTGCCAGTTCATAACCAAAGTCCTTTGCATGACCATTCAGAATTGACACTATTGGCTTTTCCATGGAGAAAATGAGGCTGGAAAGGGCAGCAGCCGACTCAAGGATCTGCTTTACTTTGTCATTGGCATCCTGAATTCTTAACCCTGTGCAGAAATAGTTATTCTGCCCGGTGATAGCCACTGTCTTAACTTCAGGGTCTGTAAGTGCAGTTGTTAAAGGTATCATTAACTCATTAAGAGCATCAGGGCTGAGGAAACCGTGGCTATCTGTCCTGAGTACAACTAACCCGATTGAATCCTCCCTCCAGAAGGAGGTATGTTTGAACCCTTTTACTCTTATCTCATTCATGATAGAATGCAGCCCTGTATATCCTTACAATCAATCCTGCAAAGATCATTATGAATGCCAGACCAATACCAAATTCACCGTTTGAAACTTCTCCAACTGGATTCAACTGAAGAATGAAATATGCTATTACAACTGAGCCAATCATAAGAATTGCAGAGAGCAACATAGCCACGTTCGTGTTCATGGAATAATATGCTATTGACTGTTTGTCCTTTTTCTCCTTTTCGGACATCTCTCCAGCCATTTGTGCGGACTTCATGGTTCCTATGGCACCGAACGTAAGAACTCCACCTGAGAACATAGTGGAAATAAGGTTAAGACCATTTGGAGCCACAAGGGACCCTACAAATCCTTCCCCAAAATTGTATGCTGCTATCATCAGTATTAGCAGGAATATGAGAAATGAAGCTATTACCTTTTTGTGGCTAACCTGGAATTTTCCCTTTTTGTAAGCCCTTGAAAGTAAGTATATTCCCGCAACAACAATTACAAACGGCGGCAATAATACTGCGAGTACCTCAGAAGTGGGTATAGGTATTCCTGGAGACATTGCTCCCCAAGCTGAGAGTATTATGAGGTATATGATACCCAATATACCAAATGATGTGACAAGAGGCCTTGACAGAGGATGGGTGTCAGGTGTTCTGTCAATAAATGGCAACAGTATGAAATAAAGTAATGGGATGATTCCAAATACAGCAGAAGCAGCCAGCGCTTCTAAAGCACCTGCAGCATTAAAGATTTCGAAATCCACAGCCTTGAATATAAATAGAAGGAACCATGGAGGATATGTTGGAACATTTCCTGCAGCCGGACTGCTCGGTGAAACCTGGGGGAACGGATCAAATAATGTTGGAACCCCAATGCTACTTATGTTGTGCAGGATAGCAAGAACTGATGGTATCAGGAATATGAAAGCAAAGGTAAACAGTCCTAATTGAATTATAAACACCATATTGTAGGGGTACCATGGCTTGTAGTCTGGTTTCTCCTTGTCTATTGCTGGTGCCTTATTGTTTGTATCTTTGTGCCTTGGCATGAAACCGTTTGCTTCTGCAAGCCAGAAGTGAGCCCCAAACAGGATACCTATCAATGCTGTGAGTATAATGTGCCAGGCAAGCATATGCTGAAACAGGCTCACGCTGGTACCATTTCCGAAGAATATGGCCTCGAGCTGTGTTCCCACGAACGGAACAACTTCTGCGATTCCCCTTCCCACATCAGTGGCATCACTTGAAAGTACATCGCCCGACATTGAATACCCAAAATAACCGACTCCAACTGTCACCGCTAGAAGGAGTACACCAAGAATCCACTGAATTTCTCTCGGTTTCTTATAGGATCCGAAAAAGTAATTTCTGAAAAGGTGAACATAAATAAGAAATATCATGGCATATGCGCCGTAGAGATGAGTTGTCAGAATTAGGGAACCGTAAGGTATGGAATGGACTATATCTTCAGTACTTGTATAAGCATCTGCTGGATTATAATATAACAAAAGCAAAAGTCCAGAGATAACCTGATATAAAAATGCCGCAGTTATAATTGCTCCTGTCCAGTACCAGACACCGTGCCTGCGCCTCATATAGTCCGGGACCTTTTTAACCGGCAGTTCGTCTATATGCATCGGGTCTTCTCCAAGTATTTCGCCTTTCTGTGGAAGTTTAAATAGCTTTAACTTAGAATCTTTTTTGAACATTTTCAGTTTTCACCTTATGAGTTCTCAAATGCTGGAAAGTTCAGTAACAGGAGTTGTTTTTGTTCCGGCAGGGAACGGGGTTCCTCCTTCCAAATCTGTTGGCTTGCCATATATTACTGGCCCTACCATGCTCTTGACCTTGTAAGTATCTGTCAGGGATTCATACTCAAGGATCAAGTTCGGCAGAGGGTGTGATGTTGGACCTGTTATAACATGAGCGCCAGATGATGGATCATAGGTGCTCCCATGACAGTTGCAGTGCACAACCCCCCAAGGGTAATTAGAGGCACCTATGCTGGGATGACCGGGAATAGTCGAGCCGGGGGTATAATAGTGAATAATTGGCGGAACACATCCAAGATGCTGGCAGATAGCACTGTATGCCACTACATTCCCATGTGGTCCTACCCCACCTGGTGAATTAAAATACTGTCCAGTTGCCGGTATCAAGGTGCTGGAGGGGGGAAGCGTGATTTCCCCGGATGTTATGTGAGACAAACGGAGAAGGAAATTCGGATCATTATCAAGGGGATAATAAAACAGGAAAGGATGCTCCTCATTAATCGGTATATCGTTTGTATGAAGAGGCGAACCATCAGAATTTACAATTTGAAGAGTAGGGAATGCGGAGAGACCGGATGGTTGAGTAATAACATTCTTTACCACGCCTGTCACTACACCAGCTACAGCGGCACCAGCGGCCAATACCCCCATAGCTTTTAAAAAAGTACGTTTCCCCTTGTCGACGTCTTCCATAAAGCTAGGAAATATAACATACTATTTGATTTTTTCACTTAGGACTTAAGCTGGCTCAATAACTCCGGCACAAATTGATGTTTTTTATGCTACACTTTTATAGATTTTCTCTTTTTTTGAGTTGAATTCGTTTTTTTAATTATCTAGATATTTTCATTTCCTCTTGAGACCCAGATATTGCAAATTAAATCTTTCTTGCAGCAAATCGAAAAAACTTATAGTATGCAGTGATAAGGCAGAAGGGCTCGTAGTCTAGTGGTTATGATACCGCCCTTACAAGGCGGTGGTCACCGGTTCAAATCCGGTCGGGCCCACTAACAACTATAAATGAGTCTTACTTTCTAATGGGCAAATAGATGAAAATAATCTCTCTTCACTGATGTAATCCCTAATGTAATTCCACTTCTCTTTTTCACGCCTCATGGCGATATCGTTATAATTGTTTCCTAAAGGTGAAAAATTTTTGCAAAATAGCTGGGAAATGTGATATATAGAAATCAAATACAATGATGATGTTCATTAATCACAAACTTAGTTCTGAATTAAATCTAATGTGCCTCAAGACACCCGATGGTCCTTTGACTGCTTCACAGGCGTTTGATAAAATGGAGGGTTATCTTTCAACATTAAAGAAGAATAAGTTCTATGGTTTTTCGAAATTGGAAATAAAGAACTAACCTATTTAGGGTGAGTTAGAATTGAAGAAGGCGATAATGTAAAGGCGCCTGAACTCCAAGAAGTACATATTCCAAGAGGAAATTATATTAGAGAAAGGATTGCAGAATGGAAAAAATTTGGGACTGATGGCGTTTATCATCGATAAAGTTTCTGTTGATAATTTTGTTGATCCTGAAAGGTAAATTATCGAATTCTACAGGAGCGAGAAATAACTTTTTCTATTGATACCGATCAATTGACTTCCTTTTACCTTGTTTAAATATTCAGGAGGCCCTGCAACATCTCTGAACTTATAAGATTACGTCAGCCTACAGTAACTTTATGAATTCTTCAACAGTAAGGTCACACTGCCTAATTATAGCTCTGAGTGTACCCTTTGGCAATTCATCATGGTCAGGTATCGTCACTCTTTTCCCATCTTTTACCCTTTTTAATACCATATGACTGCCTACCTGCCGCCTGAATTCAAATCCAACTTTAGAAAGAGCTTTTACTGCATCCTTACCAGAGACTATGGGGAGTTTAGGCATTCAGTTCAACATTTCCAATTATATCTATATCATGAGGAATGGTCTCTCCGTCCGCTTTCATATCCTCTATAAATCCACTAATAGCCTCCTTTATGTTTGACATAGCCTCTTCTACAGTTTGACCATCAGATATACACCCCGGTAAAGCTGGAACTGTGGCTATATATACTCCGTCCTCATCTTTTTCCAGGACAACTGTAAATCTCATTATTTGTATAACAGACTTGGACGTATAAGGCTTTTCATTTAATATTTCAATTTAGTGGTGCTCCTCCAACATATTTCTAAATCCGGTCGGGCCCAATTACAAATTATAACTTCCAGTTATCATTTGTTCAATAGATACATCTTGGACTTCATAATTTTTTGAGGGCGCAATTCTTCTAAGAATTCGATTATAACTCACCTCAATGATTTAGTTTTACTTCATTTTAAATTTAACTTTCAACTCATAACTGATAAATTGAAATCACATCTGTTAAGAACGATCCTGCAATGTCTGAGAGTGATTTCAAATGGAAAAAATAATACTTTACACTGGAAAGGGTGGTGTCGGGAAAACCAGCATTGCTGCCGCTACCGCTTCTCTTCTTGCAGGTAAAGGCAAGAAAACTCTAATTGTTTCTACAGATCCAGCCCACAGTCTTTCTGATGCTTTTGAAACCCATATTGGACACTCCCCAACAGAGCTTGGAAAAAACCTCTGGGGGCAGGAAATCAGTGTTATAGAGGCCATAAATTCACACTGGAAAGAGCTCAAGTTATATCTCACAGGGCTGTTTCAGTCCCAGGGACTGGATCCGACCGCAGCTGAAGAGATCGCAACACTCCCTGGGTTTGAGGAAGCATCGCATCTTCTGTATCTGGAAGAACACATAAAGAGCGGGAACTATGATGTGATTGTAATGGATAGTGCTCCAACTGGAGAGTCTCTGAAACTTCTCTCCTTCCCTGAAGCCATGTCATGGTACATGGAAAAGATATTCCCTATCGGCAGGACAACTGCTAAGGTGATAAGACCCCTGGTAAGGCCGTTCAGCTCTATTCCATTTCCGAATGACGCTGTTCTTGGCAATATGGAATCCCTCTATAACAGCCTCAAACATATTCGGGACTATCTGGCAGATCCTGATCTGACATCGATCAGGCTTGTGACCAATCCAAACCGTATGTCTTTCAATGAGACCAAGAGGGCGTATACATATCTTCTTCTTTATGGCTACAACGTTGATGCTCTGATTATGAACAAAGTATATCCTCCGGAATCGGGTGAATTCTTCAAGCTCTGGATAAGTGCCCAGGAAGATATACTTAAGGAGACGCAGTATGCATTCCCTGAACTCAGGTTCTTTTCACTGAGCATAAGCAAATCCGAAACACTGGGAAGGGAGGAACTTGAGAAAATGGGTAAAGAGCTCTATGGAGATGAGGACCCCCTCAAGGTATTCACTAAGTCAAAGCCAGTATCATATGAGAAAGTTGATGGAAAGTACACTGTTAAAATGAAACTCCCATTTGCCAGAAAGCAGGGAATTAACCTGTTTAATCGAAAAGGAGAGCTGGTGGTTGAGGTGGAGAACTGGAGAAGAATTTTCTACCTTCCACAGTCATTCTCAGACAAGAAACCAGTTTCCGCAGAGTTTATTAATGGGGAACTCAATATTGAGATGGTTTGAATGGTATCTGAACAGAAAAAAGAGCAGCAGGAATCACAGAAATCTAATCCGAGAAACGTTATAGAGATCAAAATTAATGTTCCACAGTTCAATGCAAGAAACCTAAGAAGGTTCGTCACTCACCTTGAAAAGGCAGGAAAGGAGATTCTGGCTGCAGGGAACAGCTTCTTCAGGGATGATGAGTCTGATTCAGAAGAAAAGATGAAGAAGATAGAGATAAAGTAACAACAGCTAAGGGAAGAATTTACCTCTGTGCATTGATTATTGCAAATTTTTCCATTGAATCCTTCCATACTCCAATATTTTGAAAACCTGCTTTTTTTAGGTTTTCAGATATCTCCTCCACATTATATTTGTATGAATTCTCAGTATGAATTCTCTCTCCTCTCTTTATCTCAATTGTCACTCCATCCAGTTCAAATGATATGTCCTTCAATGCAACAAGATGCATCTCTATCCTTCCCTTCTGCTCATTGTAAAATGCGAGATGTGAGAAATCACGTGGGCTCAGTGGTATGGAGAGTTCCCTTTCAGCTCTGGCTATTATATTCAGGTTGAACTTCGCAGTTACACCTTTTCGGTCATTATATGCCGCTTCCATAGTGTACTTGTCCTTCTTAAGGTCTACCCCGATCATTATGAGGTCTCCTCTGTTTAGAACCCCTGAAAGACCATTAAGAAATTTAATGACCTCCTCCTGTTCCATATTTCCGAGCGTTGAGCCAAGGAAAACAACCATTTTAGCTTCAGGAAACATATGATCCAGAATACGGTCTATACCTGAAAAATCACTGCAAATTCCTCTTCTTTCAATATGTTTGTTGTTATCACTGGCAGAGTCCAAAGCCTTTTTGAGCGCCGCCATGGATATATCCACAAACACATAACGTTTAAGATCAGGCATGCAGTTCATCAGAAGTTTTCCCTTTTCCCCGTTTCCTGAACCAAGTTCAACAACGGTCTCTATCAGCCCAGCAATGTGACTCAGATCATTGCAGTGTTCCCTTAGAATTGACACTTCCGTCCTTGTGGGATAATATTCCTCAAGTCTTGTAATCTCATCAAATAGCCTGGTCCCGGTTTCATCGTAGAAAAACTTTGGGTTAATCTCCTTTGGCACTGATGTCATGCCCCTGAGAAATTCAGCACGGAAGTCCCCAAGATCAGGTTTCAGATCAATAATTTCAGGTTCAGGATCATTCAAGAGATATCACCGGCTAGCCTTATACCTGAAAATTGCCAGCTGCTGTCCGGATGGTAAAAGTTTCTGTAGGTGTTCCTGTAATGCCTTTCAGGAGTGACAGCAGATCCTCCCCGGAGTACGTACTGATTGTTCATGAATTTACCGTTGTATTCCCCCAGGCTTCCGTCATAAGGGCGATATCCAGGATATGGTACATAGGGGCTTGAGGTCCATTCCCAGGATGCTCCGGAGATCTGTGGTTGCCCGTCCTTATGGATACATGCCGGATGAAGTGAGTTCTCTTCCATAAAGTTCCCTTTTGTTATTTGTCTGGAGCTGGTCGCGAACAATTCCCACTCCGCTTCTATGGGGAGTCTCATACCAGACCATCTGGCAAAAGCGTCCGCTTCATAATACGAGATGTGAACGGCTGGCTCTGACTCATTCAGATTCTCTACTCCGGACAGTTTGAAAATCAGATATTGATCGCCCTCTTTTTCCCAGTACAGAGGGAGTTTCTGACTTTTTTGCTTTATGAAAGCCCATCCATCCGAAAGCCAGAGTTCCGGGCGTTCGTAACCTCCATCCTCTATGAATCTCACATATTCCGCGTTTGACACAGGCCTGGATGAAATTCTGAATGGAGAGAGATAAACCCTGTGCCTTGGCCTTTCGTTATCGAAACTGAACCCTTCCTCACCCCAGCCAATTTCTTTTACTCCGCCGTCCATCCGGATAAACTTCATTTCCGAAGCCTCTGAAATCCCCTTTCTTTTAGTATATGCGGGACGGTAAGGTGAGTTGTAATAATTTATTTTTATGTCCATCAGAAGTAGTTCCTGGTGCTGTTCCTCATGATTGATGCCCAGCTCCACAAGCTTTAGAAAATTGTCGTCTCTCTGGTTTTCATTAAATGCCATGGCTATGGCTTCATCAACCGCCTCACGGTATTCATAAACTTCCTCCAGTGAAGGTCTTGAAAGACTCTTTCTTGAAATCTTCTCCATATAAGGCCCAAGTGTCTCATAATAGGAATTGAAAAGAAAGTCATAATTCGTGTCCGGGGTTTTCCAGTTCTTCAGGTAATTTCTAAGAATAAAACGGTCAAAGAACCATGTGGTATGAGCTAAGTGCCATTTTGGAGGGCTGGCCTGAGGAATGCTCTGTACCATGAAGTCATCCCTTGATATAGGCCTCACAAGTTCCATGGTTTTGTTCCTGACAGTCTGGTAAATTTTTTCAAGGCCCGATATCCTTTCTGAATTAACTGCCATCATTCAAGACATGGAGCAATCACGATTTAATGATTCCTCATATGACGGCTTTCACTGTCCCCGGGGTTGATATCTTTATTCTGACTGGCTTTTTTTTCTCTGGCTGCAGTCTTTCTGACGTTCCTCATCAGCAGTGCATAGATAAGATACATAACCAGGATAAGTGCTGCAACGTATTCAATAATGGACGCAAAGCTGCCGGAGAAAGCGTAATAACCGAAAATAATCAGAAGGGTGTCCCATATCAGCGAACCAAGGAATGAGAAAAGGTAAAATTTCTTGAGGTCCATCTCTGCAAATCCTGCTACCAGACTTATAAGACCCCGGACACCGGGAACCATTCTTATTATGAAAACTGCAAAGGAGCCGTTCTTTTCGAACCACGCTTCAAAATTCTCAACAGATTCCTTTTTCAGGTGAAAGAGGGAAAGATGATTGTAAATTACGTCCTTGCCCAGGTAAAATGCGATGAAGTAGTCGATAGAGAACCCGACCAGTCCACCAACCAGTGAAACAATTAGAACACCTGGAAAATTCAATATTCCAAGGCGGATATACTGACCGGAAAGTGGAAGTATAACTTCACTGGGAATGGGTAAAGATGCGGATTCAAGCATCATTAGGATTCCAATTCCGGCATAACCGTAATTGACCACCAGATTATGAATTGGCCCTGATTTGCCAAGCAGTATGGATAGAAGATATGAAATTGTGATCATTTTTCACTACGCAATCATGAGATGCATATCAAACCATGCATAAAGCTGGCCTGCCTGAATATTCCCAAAGGACCTCATTCCCATCCAACTGCTGTCTCCCATATTCTCTGTAAATTAGGAATCCGGTGAACATCAGTCACTCCAGCATCTTCATTACCTCCTCAGTTTTCCTTATCATTCCTATTCTTGAAAGTACGAATTTCAGGCTTGCTTCGTGTGCCTCTGCCGACATGTCCGACATAGCGTCCTCTACAAATATCTGATTATAACCATATTCGTAAGCGAACCTTGCAGTGCTTTCCACACCATATGTAGTTGCTATCCCGCATAGAATTATAGTGTCAACATGCCTCCTTCTCAACTGAAGATCAAGATCAGTTCCGTAAAAAGCACCCCACTGGTGTTTTGTAATGAGTATGTCTCCGCTGGTAATTCCAAGCTGATCCACATACTGATCCCAGTCTGCCGGTCGCTCTCTTCTGGAAAAACCTGCTGAGTCACCATCCACTTTTGGGTGAAGCATTATTTCCATGGGTCCAGTCACCCTTACCGCTACCACAGGAATGCCTGATTCCCTGCATTTATTTGCAAGCTTGCCTGCGTTTTCCAGAACTGTGGAGGAGGGGTGAGGTAGGGTTTGCATCGATGCAATACCTTTCTGAAGGTCAATTATCACGAGAGCTTTCCTTTCTTCTATATTGTTATCCATGTTCTGAAAGATAGCATCATTCTAAATATCTTTATCCACGGAAGCTGCCATTTGCTTTTCTGGATAAATATTTCATCAAGTATCCCGCACTTAGATTATATAATCAGAATGCGATATGGGAACAATAACAGTCAGGTTTAGTGATGGGCTGATGAATGAGATTGCAGTGGTTTCCTGGAGCTTTAATCTGGATCCTTCTACCTTACAAGAGGCACTCACCTCAGAATCTGAAGTTTCAGAATTTTTCACTGAGATTCTGAATGGCCCCCATTTTGTCCAGCTGAAAACCTGCAACAGGCTTGAGTATTATTTCATTGAGAATTCTCCTGTTGCTTTGAGCGGGATTCCCACGGGATACAGATATCTGAGAGGTCAAGATGCTGCGGAGCATCTGATCCTCGTAACATCTGGACTTGACTCACTTTCTGTAGGAGAAAGTGAAATTCTGGCACAGGTCAAGTCGGCTTACACCTCCGCTAATGAATCGGGCAGCCTGGATAAGATGCTCAAGCAGCTGTTCAGAATGGCCATATTTGCTGGCAAGAAGGTGAGAACCGATACCGGAATATCGAAGGGAAAGACCTCCATTGCACACATATCCGTTGACCTGCTTAGAGAAAATCACAATCTTGAAGGAAAAAAGATTCTCCTCATTGGAACTGGCAAAATAGCTGCCAAGATCTTAAAGTACCTCTCCTCAGACAGCAAAATAGAAGTTGTCCTTATGGGTAGAAACAGTTCTGCAGGAACCGTTCTGGCAGAGGAGAACGGCTGTCCATATCATGACATGTCAGAACTCAAGGAAATGATAAAAGAAACTGATGTTATCATCACTGCAACCTCTTCAACCAGACATATAATTGAAAGGACGGATCTTTTAGATAAAGCAGACAATAAAGAGATTATCCTGCTGGATGTTTCTAATCCATCTAATATTGATCCTGAGGCGGGAAATCTGAAAAATGTGCACCTGTATACTTTTCAGGATCTTGAATCAATAATCAGCAGGAATGTTAAATCTAAGGGGGAAGAGATAAGGAAGGCAAGACAGATTGTCAGTGAACAGCTGAAAATAGTAATGGAGAAGATGAGGGAACTTGAGATGGATCATCTCGTTGAAGCTTACATGAGTTATTCTGAGAAACTTGCTGACAGAGAGGTAAAGAAAGCACTTTCTGCTATCAGAGACGGAGCTGACCCTTCCGAAGTATTGTATGCAATGAGTGGATCCATTTCAAAGAAGATTCTCCGCCCATACATACTGGCGGTTAAGGATGCGGCAAGAACGCCCAACAATGAAAAGGCTGACTCCCTGAAATCTGTCCTTTCCAAGATTATAGAGACATCCGCATCTCTTTGAATGCAGTATCAAAAATTTCCATCGTCTTTTCTATCTCTGCTGTCCCGTGTGCGAAGCTTACGAAATTTGACTCGAACTGGGATGGAGGCAGATATATTCCATTTTCCTTCGCAATTCTGAAGAATTTCATGAAACTATCAGAATTACTCTTTATTGCGGTTTCATATGAATCCACCCTGTTACTGTTGAAAAATATGGTGAACATTGAACCGATGCAGTTAACATTTACTTGAACCCCATAATTGCTGGCTGATTCTGAAGCAGAAGTGGCAATTTTCTCCGTGTTTTTTGTAATTACTGCATAATCTTTTTGACTCAGTTCCGAGAGGGTTTCATATCCAGCAATCATTGTTAAGGGATTCCCTGAAAAGGTACCGCCCTCGTAAACAGGGCCTGAGGGGGCCACCATATCCATTATGTCATTCCTTCCTCCGAAAAGACCAACGGGAAGTCCTCCGCCTATTATTTTCCCTAAAATGGTAAGATCCGGCTTGATACCCGTTAAATTTTGATATCCGCCGAAATTAAACCTGAACCCGGTGATAACCTCGTCAAATATCAGTATTGCTCCCTCATTCCTGCACTGCTCTTCGATAGACTTCAGGAAACCATCAGCTGGGGGAATTACTCCAACATTTCCCAGGACAGGCTCAACTATTACAGCGGCAATTTTGCTCCTGAAACTGGAGAATATTCTTCTTACAGAGTCCTCGTCATTGAATTTTCCCACAACCACTGTGGCGGAGACTTCCCCGGGAATTCCGGGGCTGGAGGATATTCCGAATGTCAGGCCCCCACTTCCCATCTTCTGGAGAACATAATCGTGGGAACCGTGATAGGCACCATCAAATTTCAATATGATGTTTTTTCCAGTATATGCCCTGGCCAGTCGTATTGCATGCATAGTGGCCTCAGTTCCTGAGTTTGTGAATCTCATCTTCTCAATTGATGGTATGGCGGCACTGATCTTTTTCCCGAGATCTGCTTCCATCTGCGTTGGGGCCCCATAGATGAAGCCGTCCGCCAGCTTATCCTTCAGCTTTTCCACAACATTATTCGGTGAATGACCAAGAATCATTGGCCCGAATCCAAGGCAGTAATCAATATACCTCTTCCCTTCCACATCCTCAATATATGGGCCATGGGCCTTTTTTATGAACTCCGGATATGGACGGTAGTAGCGGACCGGAGAGTTAACACCTGATGGAAACACTTTAAGTGACTCCCTGAACAGGGATTCTGATTTGCCTGCCATATTCAGATAATGGGAAATTCCTATTTCACAGTTTGTGGGAGCACCCAGTTAGAAGTAAGGGATTCAGACTTTAGTGATCACATCGAATACATTTTTGTCCGGCGGATATATTAGAGAATAGAAGAGTGTCCCTCCTTCGTATATGGCAATGAAGAACTGAAGCGCCAGCATTATTGGGCTCCACTTCTTCCCTGTCTTTATTGCACCATACTGGTAAAATACAAAATAACAGAATGTGTTGATTCCTGAAATCACTGACAGGAAGAGAGGGAAATGAAAGTGAAACAGTATGGATGGAATCAACAAAAAAAACCCCAAAGAAACCTGTCCATCCTAC
>JAKAAJ010000056.1 GCA_021802365.1 Thermoplasmata archaeon
ACTGATGCTTGGATAAGGGACTTTATCCAATGAAATTTTTTTATTCAGAGTGCTTCATAAGATTAAAATTTATATTCCATTATCATTAATTCTTTCACAGTTTTGACCTTGATTTTATTCGATATTTCTGCCTTTCTTTCCATGATGTGGCGTGAAAGGGTGATTTTCTTAACAATCATTCCTGAAATAGATATGGATAGAGCGAACGAGAAAAAAATCATTTGTTTCCATGCCTATATTTGGTATTTTATCTCAGAAACAACTTTATTATCCCGAAATGCCTTTCAATCTGCCACATACACAGCAGTCAATTTCAGTAATCCCTTCAGTAAAATTGGGATTGTGGACAATGAGGAGCAACAGTGCAATCTTTTCAGGAGGGCTGATCCTTAGTCCTATCATTAAGTACTCCATTATAATTTTTGAACTCAATCGGTGTACTCATATTTTAGACTGGCCTCTCATTTCCTTCATAGAAGCGTTTTCAGTTGATGATTTTGAATAACACTCTGAATAAGTAATGGTCGTTCCATATCAAAGAAAAAGTGCCATCAGAATTGCAGCACATCAGCACCCATTAGAAGTGTGTCGTGATTAATAGAATATTGAAAAAGCTCAGTTATTTGTGCATTATGATTTTTAATTTGGGACAATATGCATTCCGTAAGAAAAAGGTCTGATGGAACAATAAAATTTCATCATCCCTTCAAAGCTTCCTTAAGAATCTGAACATGCATTAGGGCAGGTGCTCCTGCCATCAGTACTGCAACATATGCTGCCTCAAGAATCTCCTCTTCTGTAGCACCGTTTGAAAGAGCCATTTTGGTGTGAAATGTTATGCACCATTCGCAGTTTCCGGCAAGAGAAAGAGATATTGCAATCAGTTCCTTAGTCTTCACTGAAAGTTTCCCTTCGGACAGAACAGCTTTATTGAAATCCATGAATTTCTCCTGAACTTTCGGGAGAAGCTTTCCTGCAAAGCTCATGGTATCCATTACTTCGCCCATTATGTTCCTGTTTTCCATATCCAACTGCTTTAGATTGCGTATGGCTGAATAAATTTAGTGAAAGGTGCAAATTTTTCAAGTATTCAATCATGGCAGAGTTTCTGCAAAAATTTATTGCGTATAACTAAAATGCTAATAATACCCAGATATTAAGGTATAAAAATGATTGATTCACTATTAAATTCTACATTTGCTCTCTCTATAAATTCCGGAAATTCAGCCAGCGGAGTTTCTGTAAACGGTACTCAGGTTTACGGCCTGCTTGTGTTTTTAGCAATCATCGTTACACTTAGGCTTTACCGGGGACTGAATGGCAGGATATACAGCACGTCAAGAGTTCTCAGAACTCCCATTATCTATATCCTGATAACTCTTTTTACAGTTTTTTTCTCTGGCATATTGAATTTGACACTTGAGGTGACTCTTCTTCTCATACCTCTTGGAACTTTGCTGGGCTATGCATACGGCACCAATGTTATATTCTTCTATAAGAACAATTTCCTATATTACAAAAGGTCTCCAATCATAATGATAATATGGCTTGTATCTCTCGTAATAAGATTTGCCATTGAGGTTCTGGTACCCTTGAATTTCACTATCCTCCTGATTGTAGATCTGTTGCTTTCCGGTACCACTGGCGTTCTGACAGGGGAGGCCCTTAATATAATGAAAAAGAGAAAAGAGTTCAACCCCTCCAACATTCAGGAGGGCAGTTTGCAGGGAACAAACTGACTGTTATCGATAAATCCTCTTAATATTGGTAACTTTCAAGGCAATCCTGGCAGAGGCAGCCGCTGTATTCCTGGCTGATCTGATCGAGATTGTCCCGCTCTACCTTAATTCTGTCGCACCAGCAGAATAGCAATCCCCCGCAATTAAAACTCTTACCACAGGATGGACAGGTTTTTCTAGTGAACATTCAGACCCCTTATTGATGGGAAAAAGCTGACATTGATAAGTATATATCGAAACTTAAAATTAAGATCCATGGAAAAAGATCGTTATCTGCCAAACTTTCTGCTTGGTTCTCCAATTAGAGGAGTCTCAAAATTCCCTATTAACGTTGTATCGGAATATATTAAGGCCGGTTCTACTGTAGCAGATGTTGGGTGTGGCCCTGGATACTATTCAATGAAACTGGCCAGAAAAGGGCTTAATCTTAGAATTATCTCTGTGGACCCAAATCCTGAAGCTATTAAATCTCTTACCAGAAAGATCAATAAGGAAGGAATAACTGGGATCACACCTATATGTGAGTCAGCAAATGCAATCATTTCCATTCCTGATCATTCAGTTGATTTCGTTCTATCACACCTCATGCTTTGCTGCATGTCAGATCACGAGGGTGCAATGAGAGAAACCTTAAGAATACTCAAACCGGGAGGAATAGCATTCATCAGTGTGAACAAGAGCAGTTCAAAAAATGATAGCCGCGATGTAGGTATTGAGGAATGGAATATAATAAAAAAGAAATTAGACATAATTAAAGAGGGAGAAACACTGATCTCCAGATGGTTTATAATGAGGAATGAGGATTAGGATAGATGCACGAGCACGAATTTGACTATGATAGGATAGCTGAGCTTAGAAACAGATATGTGCCAGATGAAGCGGTAATCTCTTCTGTTAACCCTTCAAAAAACGATGTCATAGTTGACATAGGCGCGGGTGAAGGGCACTATTCTGAACTATTTGCCAGAAATGCAAAGCATGTATTTTCAGTGGATCACAGCCAGAAGGCAATAGAACTCGTGAAGAACAAAATAGTGAGAAAATCTATTGCGAACTTAACTGCCTGTAGGGAAAATGTCTGCTCAGAATTCTCCCCAAAAGACTTCAACAAGGTCTTTTTTGGTACTTCCTTTCACGACATCCCATGCCAGGATGACCTGATTAACACTCTTATAAACAGGAGTTCAGGAAACCTCAGAATAACTTTTCTGGAATTTAAGAAGGCAGATACAGTGGGTCCGCCAGTTGAGATGAGAATAAGCGAGGATGAACTGGAAAATTTCATGAAAAGTAAGGGATTCAAGAAAAGCGAGAGCAGGGAACTAGAAATACATTATATACAGACCTACTCCAGAGAATGAATTTTAATATTCTCATGGAATCCTTTCATGCTGGGTCATCTTTCAGCAATGCATTTATTCTTGAACCTTTATCATATCTGAAAAGGATCAAGCCTACCACGATAATGTATATCCAGGCAATCAGCGAAAATGCTCTTCCGAATGAATAATCCAGAAATTGCACATGGCCAGTAAGTGCAACCGGTGAGATGGGGGGTATTGCTACAACCCCTGAAACAAGGTAAAGTACTAAATTCAACACAGTGAAAAGCACTGACGGCAGGTACCAGATCCTCAGGCCCAAAAGAAATACTATGCCGATTACAATAAAAGCTGCCACTTCTATTTCAAGCCAGAAAGTGACAAGAGGATAACTTGCAGGAGATGCGTAAAGATGAGCTGCCGCATCTATAAGAGCAAACAGCATAACTGTGAACCTGACTATCTTTTTGCCTGTGTATCCTCCTGTTAGTGCTTCAAGAAAGTCCATTTATCAGTAATCAGGAGCATACAATATAATTATTCCCCAATACTGTGATGATGTTATGATTGTTCAGGTTGCTCATAAAATGCATTAAAGATAAACATAAATCATCGTTAACGCAAAAGCTACGGCAAAAAATAGTGAGCCGAAGACAGCATAGTCTCTGGCTTTGTATGCGCCTGCAGACTGCACTATAAGATTTGACTGGTTCCCGAATGGAGTCATAAATGTTGATGATGCTGCCATGGCAACAACAACGATTGCCTTTAACGGATCTGGAAAACCAAGCGCGATTGGGCCCATAATAACTGCTGAACCCACATTTCCAACAGTATTTGCCAGAAGAGCCGTTATTAGAAATAGTATAACAGGTGATCCCAATATCAATGAGGCAATGTAAACTGAGACACCGGATGAAGTTAAGGCCGCCCCAAGCACCAGGTAAGTTCCAACAAATATCAGGATGGGCCAGTTGATATATCTATAGATTGTCTTATAATTAATTGCTCCTGAAGCAATTATAATGATGAAAGCCGCGCCAAACGCCTCAATCAAATTGATACCAAACGTTGCCAGAACTATGGCAAGTACCAGGGCAGTAATGGAAATTATCCCCTTAGTCGGGTTGAAAACTCTCATGTCTCTTGATGAAAGTGGCCCTAGAGAATTGTCTGTTATGAAGGCTGCGATGTCCTCTTCTGAGCCAGAAACCATAAGGACATCACCGGATGTTATGGATATTGATCTGAATCTTCCAAATACCCTTTTTCCATAAGCTGATATTCCAATTATAGAGACATTGTAACTTCTTGATTCACGTATCTGGCTGAGAGTTTTTCCTACCAGCCTCGATTCTGGCATGACAAAAACCTCTTTAACTGAAAGATTTTCCTGAGCCGCTTTGGGTATGGTCATTCTGAGGCCCTTTATTAGTGACAGAGTGGTCAACGCTTCAGGTCTCAACCTCACAAGAAGGACATCTCCTTCGAAAATTGTCCTCAGGCGCCAGCTTATCCTGCCAGGGTATATAGCAACAACCCTAATTCCATACTCTTTCTCAAATTCTGCCAGTGTCTTTCCAATAACCTCGCTTTCCTTTCCAACTACAACTTCAGTAAGATATTCCCCAGTTTTAAATTCATCAGTACTTGATACCTTCTTTACCCGATTTGGGAGCAGGTAGGATATTAAAATTCCGACAGGGATTCCAGCAAGAACAATATATATTCCTGGGAAGGCAAACTGGAAGAATGGGAGAAAATGCCCGGTGCTTGAATACCACAGATCATACAGAATAACATTGGATGAGGTGCTTGCAACTGTGTATCTTCCCCCAAGTACGGCAATATATGCAAAAGGCAGAAGATATTTTGATGGCGATTTCTTCTTTTTGTCTGCGAGGTAATAGCTCATTGGAACCATCATCAATGTAAGTGCGACATCGCTCAAGAACCCAGAAAGAAAACCAACAACTGCGAAAAGAACGAATAGAAGGACTGGCCCATTAGAGATTAGCTTCGCCATTCTCTCAGCAAACTTGTCAATAAGCCCGGACTCGGAAACCGAGCGGCTGACAACCATTACAATTCCCAGGAGAAGTACGGGAAGGCTGCCTATTTCCGCTGTTACGGTGGACACTTTTGTAATGCCGAACACCAAAAGAACAAATACTGCTCCGATTCCAACTATATCATATCTTACTCGATTGCTGATTAGAAGTATAACTGAAATGACGAAGACTATGAGAACTACCAGCATATCCTCTGTTAGCATGGAGATTCTGCCTTAGGTCTTAAGATGATATAATTATTTTCTGATAGAGACCGATATATCCTACAGAGCTCCTCTAATGAAATATTCCAAATGGAACTGTGAAGATATAAATATTTCATAAGATGATCAAACATTCAGAGTTTTTCCTAAAACCTTCACTTTAACTCTATATCTTTCACATAATTCGTGGCATCAGCCAATTTTACCTGAATAGCGGCAAAACATGGTTGGTTTCACCATGTTCTTCATGTACATTTTCTCTTTAATTTCCCCCTAAATTTCCATATATTCCGCTATTCTGACAAGGAATATTCTGTTACTCTTCGCCATGATCTGCTCTTTTATTTCATTGAATACCAGACGATCCTTCCCTGTTTTCTATAATCTTTCATGGAAATACCAGATGGTACTCCGACCATGAAGATTCTCATGATATCAAAGAAAATCAAGGAATGATATTCGATCCCTGATCTATCTTTCTATCTGTGGTTCCGATAGATTGTACCATTGTTGAAGAAGCAGTATTTTTATCATGAGTATAAGATCATAATTTGACCTTCCTCCATTCTCTTTGTCATTAGTGAAGAGGCCCGAAAGAATCGGCCTTATCCGTTCAAAATCAATGCGTTCCGATTACCGGAAAGGAGTGGCCAAGTGTATCAATATCCCTGTGCAGTTAGGATAATCCAGTATGGTAAAGGTTCATGGATATTGATCATGAGGTCATGAAAAGGGTTTCAGTGAGAGTTTTTGGAAAACCTTATGATCATGGACTTTGTTTTTTTTAAGTATTTCTAGGGCGTCTCATCTTTTAACAACTGACGATTTTCATTATCTCCCTAGGCTTATTTCCCATTTTGATGTTTGATACAATCATGAGATTGTATGCAATTGCCTTGAGGCCAATTGCAGTGTCATAAGATCTGTTCCTGACATACCAGATATTCTCTGCCCTCATGATCTCTTCAAGTATTGAGAATGTCCTCTCTATCTCCCACCTGAGGGAATACAGAGAAGAATATTCCCTCCTGAGATCAATTCCAATTCTGCGGTTCACTGACAGTCTTTCAGGAACTATGCCCCTTCTCTTATTGGTGTCAATTATAGGCAAAGAATGTGTATTCTCAAACACATAATCGTATATGTCAGATGTATCATATGCTGAGTCCCCTAAGATATAGGAGAAATTCATTACGGAATCCACCATTTCATGTGATACACGTGAATCATGTATGTTTCCCTTCGTGATTATCCAGTCCATGATCATGAGGGAATCAATGTCCAGTGACATATGGCACTTCCTGCCATATGTCCATCCCTTTGTTGTTTTGGACCATCCACTATATGGATCTCTGTAATTGCCCCATACCTTTCTCCTCATTGCAGTGGAATACTTGCATGTGTGGATCATGAAGGAATCGACAGCTGCACATTCCTTCATGGAATGGAGGAATGTGATTGACCTGTTCATGGCATGCAGATCCATTGATCGTGCTCTTCTTGATAATGTCTGGAATGATGGTATTTCTTTGAGGCCAATCATCATGAGATATTCCTCATGATTGGTGAGGAATGTCGCTGATGATCTGTATGAGATATCGGATATCTGCAACAGGATGAGAATCTTAAGGATCTGCCGATCTGTGTACTTTCTCCTTCGATCATCAGGCGAAACTATATTGTCTATCCGATCATGATCGGCGGGATATGCTGTTCGGGCATATCCCAAAATTATAAACTGGTAGATAATGTTCGACATATGTCTGACTTTTCATGAAACTCAAGACACCCTATTGTATAAATTTTATCCTTTTAAAATCATTTCCCAAGAATGCCGCAGCACCT
>JAKAAJ010000057.1:0-4373 GCA_021802365.1 Thermoplasmata archaeon
TGCAATACATGACGTGGTACCAACCATTGAGGGAAATATTATCGGCACTACACAGAACTTCCCGCTGCACAACATCAGAAATTATTTCGGCTTTACTGATGGAGACAGATCTGTATTCATAGCCATGTCACTGAAGGCTTGTTCTATAACAATCCATGGATTCGACTTTGCCTCACCTGCAGTAAAGGAATCCACCAGAATGGACAGAAAAAAAGAAAAGCTGAAAATAGCCGAAAGGCTTGTCTCCATTGCAGACAGTGAAATGAGGTCAGCGGGACTGCCTGGAATCAGTTTCTCCGGCAATAATATAGGGCGCTAAATATACTGGGACAACACTGCATGCATCTCTTCTCAGACAGTATTCAAGATCTTTTCCATACCCCATGAGTCTCATCCTTCGTGCACCTCTGGACTTTCTCACTTTTTCAGAAACAACTGAATATTCAGGGCTCCCTCCCAGAAGAAGGTCCCTCAGATATTCGGCAAAATAGTTATCCTCGTCGGCCGGACCATCCGGCCTGTTAGATACAACAATATCGACAGTATCCTCGCTCTCAAGCTCACTGACAACAGAGGAAACGTTCACGAATGAACCCAGAATTACCTTTCCACTGTCCCTTATTTTCTGCAGAACTTTTGTTCCGTTTGTTGAAGTGAACACTACTGTCTTTCCCTTAAGATCGGCCTTTGAAATATCGTATGGAGAATTGTTAAGTTCAAACCCTCTGATTCTTATCCCCCATCTTTCCCCAACCAGAATGGAATCAGGATATTTTGCATGAAATTCCCTTGCATTCCTGATGTTATCGGTGGGGTATACCCTGGTGGCTCCCCCGAGAAATATATAGGGTATTGTTGTCGTGGACCTGAAGATATCAACCAGAACCTTTGTGGATTTAGGAAACTCATACGCCTTTCTCCCGTCAATTATTCCTACTTTCAACCCAGGTTTATGCACTGGGTTACATTAAATATTGCTCAATATCTGTTCGATTGAGTGGTCGTATACAGTTAGAATGGAGGTTCAGATAAAAAGGTTAAAAAGATGTTAATGATTCTGGATAACTTCAATGGTGTAAAATTATGGCACAATCAGTTGGCGCAATGGTAGAGGGAGGAAAGGCAACATCCGGTCCGCCACTTGGACCTGCTCTTGGCCCGCTTGGCCTGAACCTTGCGCAGATCATAAAGGAGATAAATGAAAAGACAAAGGACTTCGCAGGAATGCAGGTTCCAATCACTGTAACTGTGGTGGATCCGGCCACAAAGAAGTATGAGATAACTGTGGGCATACCCCCGACATCCGCCCTCATTAAGAAGGAGATGGGAATAGAGAAGGGCGCATCCAAGAAGAAGGAGGCTGTAGCAGGCAATGCAACCCTGGAGCAGATTAAGAAGGTTGCACAGATGAAAGTGAAAAATATGCTCGCAAAGGACCTCAAGGCAGCTGTTCTCGAGGTTCTTGGCTCCTGTGTCTCCCTTGGAGTTAACGTGGAGGGCAAGGATCCCAAAGAGTTACAAAGGCTTATAAAGCAAGGAGAGATTTCGATTTAAGCCTGTAGGAGAGATTATTATCTCGCTGGGACTACAGAGGTGCTAATTTTATGGCAGGAAAAGATCAGTTAGTAACGTTGATAGATGATCTGAAGAAGAACTCGGAACAGAGAAAGTTCCTCGAGAGTCTTGAGATCGCAGTCAACATGAAAGAGATTGACCTCAGTGATCCTAAGAACAGGATAAATGAGGAGATAATTCTGCCCAAGGGCAGAGGAAAGGAGCTTAAAGTCGCCCTTATCGGAACGGCTGAAATGCAGCAGAAGGGTAAGGATGGAACAGACCTTATTTATGGCCCTGAGGACATATCCAAATTTGCTGAGAACAAGCGGGAGTTCAAGAAACTCGCGAACGGAATTGAATTTTTTGTAGCCGAGTCAACACTCATGGCAAACATCGGTAAATCGCTGGGAACAGTTCTGGGACCGAGAGGAAAGATACCGAAACCGCTTCCCCCAGGGCAGGATCCAAATCCGGTAATAACATCTCTGAAGAGAACTGTCAGGGCAAGAAGCAGGGACAGGCGAACCTTCCATGTTCCGGTAGGTACAAAGGAGATGGCTTCCTCTGATATTGCAGAAAACATAAGGGCAGTTGTTAAGAGAATAGTGGGAAGACTGGAAAAGGGATATGGCAACCTTGACTCTGTGTACCTTAAGCCTACAATGGGCAAGGCAGTGAAAATTGAACTGGAGATGATGGAATGAGAAGCCCGGCAGCATGGAAGATACAGAGAGTAGACAGGATGGCCAGAGAGCTTCAGGAAAGTCCAGTCACAGCAGTGGTGAGCATTAAAGGAATAAGAAACAACCAGCTTCAGAAAATAAGGAGCGATCTCAGGAAAGACCTCAAGATTGAAGTGGTAAGGAACAGACTTTTCCTTAAGGCTCTTGAGAAGGTTAAAAAGGAAAATATAGGCAGGCTTCAGGAATTCACAGAAGGGCAGCTTGCTGTTGTAACGACGAAATTTGATCCTGCAAAGCTCAACAGGGTTCTGCAGGGAACAAAACAGAAGGCAGCCGCGAGAGGAGGGGAAATAGCGGAAGATGATATCATAATTCCCGAAATGGCTACAAATTTCCCTCCAGGTCCCATGATAAGCGAATTCCAGAAGGCAGGACTTCAGACTGCCATTGAGAAGGGAAAGATAGTAATAAAGAAAGAAACAGTCTATGTCAAAAAGGGGGAGCCTATACCCAAGGATAAGGCAAAGATCCTTGAGAAACTGGAGATTCTTCCGGTCACAGTTGGTCTTGATGTCATAGCCGCATACCAGGATGGGCTGATCTTTGACAGAGAGGCCATGTCCATCACTCTGGAACAGATAGTCGGGAACATTGCAACAGCATTCTCACAGGCCAAAAACCTGGCACTGGAGGCTCTGTTCCTTGTGCCGGCAATTGTACCGGACCTGATAGTCAAGGCCAGGTTGAATGCAGAGCAGCTAGCCCTCGAAACAGGATACGTGGACGCTTCCAATGTAGAATTATTTATACTGAAAGCTATTAGGGAAGCCACAGCTTTAAACAGCATGATATCCGGCGGTGAGGGTGAGAGCAAAGCACCTGACCATGATAGCGGAAAGAAGGAAGAGGCAAAGAACGAACCCCAGGAGAGCGATGAAGACCGCGCATCTGAGGGACTGAGTTCATTGTTTGGATAAGAGGAGGGAACACAAAATGGAATATATATACGGAGCACTGCTGCTTCACTCAGCAGGAAAAGAAATAGACGAAGCTAATTTGCAGAAGGTACTCAGTGAGGCCGGAGTAAAGCCAGATGAGGCTAAGCTTAAATCTCTTGTCGGGAGCCTGAAGGAGGTCAAGATAGAAGAGGTTCTGAAGAATGCAGCATCCATGGCAGTAGCCCCGCCTGCAGCGCATGCTGAGGCACCCAAGAAGAAGGAAGAAAAGAAAGAGGAGAAGAAGGAAGAGAAAAAGGACGAGGGTTCTGAAGAAGACGCTCTTGCCGGACTCAGCTCACTCTTTGGATGAGATAGATAATGGATTACTACGAATATTTGTGGGGTCTGCTGAAATACTGGCTACCCCTAACTTTATTCGTTATTTCTCTTACTATAGACAGAAACATACTTCTTCTTGTAATATCAGTAACATGGGTTGTGGGAGCAATATTCTTTACAATGCTCACAGGGCCCGATGATGACAGGAATATTAAAAAGTATGAGTAAAAGCTCAGGAAACCATTTTTAATTCTTTCATTTTCTGAAGGACTTCAACCGCATGCTCCTTCGGGGATACCTTTGGATACACATGTGCAATTTTTCCATCCCTGTCTATAAGGTAGGTAACTCTGCTGGCTGATCTCTCACCAAGGGTTCCATACATTCTGGATATTTCCTTTTTGTCATCGGCTACCAGTGTGAAATTCAGGTTGTACTTATCCACAAACTTCCTGTGTGAGTTCGGGCCGTCAACACTTACCCCGAGCACCTTAACACCATGCTTTTCATACTCTGAATAGTTGTCCCTGAAATTACAGGCCTCTGCAGTGCATCCCGGGGTGTCATCTTTGGGGTAGAAATAAACTACAACCGGCTTCCCCTTGAATGAACTCAGCTTAACCTTATTTCCGTTCTGGTCCACGGACTCAAAGTCCGGTGCTCTGTCTCCTACTTTTAGCAGTTCCATGGATTAATATGGGCTAAGGGTAAATAAACATGTCTCAAAACAGATCTTACGAAAACTCCTGTATTAGTGGATCATTGGGATAGTGCAGAAGCTTTACGGCCTCACCCTTCTTATCGCGCATTATATCGCTTCCGCTTCTGTTTGCCCTTCCCACTGCTATGTAATTCC
>JAKAAJ010000057.1:4473-7051 GCA_021802365.1 Thermoplasmata archaeon
CTATTCATGGATGTTCCCATTATCCTCTCCGCCTCCCTCATTGCTCTTTCCTTTCCTGATGTATAGTAATCACCAAGTATCTGGAGGAGAAACCTGCTGTCATCAGACCATGGCTTTATGTTCAGCTTTGACATGAAATCAGAAATTCTTCCTTCTCCATTGAGGGAATCAATCTGCTCTATGGGAGAACCCTTCAGTGATGATATGAGTGATGAATCAGCCTCCGGGAACATTTCATGAAGTATTTCCTTACCTGCAACGGGCCATATGTGTTCAAGAACCTTCCTCTCTGAAAATGTGTCCATGTAGAGGCCCTTTCCAGACTCCTCTATAGCTCTCTGAACCAGAGCCCTGGGAACGTACAGAAACTCATGCTTTGAGACAAAATCCTCCGGGCTGGCATAGAAGTCCGATCCAATGATTATGTATCTGTTTGAGATGGCCTGAGCAAGCCTGAAATCTGCAGTCTCCCTGTAAAATGTGCGGTCGTTCATTTTTCCTGAAAGGTATGAATCAACAGCTTTTGAGGGAAACTGGTCAGAAGCTGCTTCAAGAAATTCCATGCTGAAATGGAAATCATTCTGGAAATCAGGAGTGAGAACGTGTTTCATCAGGGAATGAATGGTGCTAGAGGATGAATCGGAACCAAGATTCAGTGTCACAGAGGCAAGGTGTGAAACCTTGAAATAGTTCGGGCCGGAGCCCACAAAAATATCCGTCCCGTCTACCACGTACTGAATTCCCTCATCTTCGAGAGCAGATTTGAAGAATTCGACGCCTGGGCTTGTATTCTTGCAGCTGCTCAGGTAAATATTCTTTGTGGAATACAGCCGAAGTCCCCTTGTCCTGGAGAGCGATGAAAATGCCAGCATTCTCCATATGGGGTTGGAAAAGTGCTGCACTCCTGCTAGAACCAGCGGGTCTGTTTCGCCCTTCTTTGCATATTCCACTGAACCAAGGGGAGTCTTAACCATCCCAAGGAATGGAACAGAATCTGATTCTGAAACCTTCTGTGTCTCAGCAATGGCAGACATCAGCTGATCGGCTGACTTCAAATATTTTGAAAAATCCTTTCCAGCTTTGAGTTTCTTTGAATAGGAGTTTATGGGGCAGAAAAGTCCAGGATCAAGGCATTGGGGAAGCAGTTTTTCAGGGTCCTCAAACAGAGCACTGATGGATTCGATAAACGCTTTCTGACTTTCCTTCGATGTGGTCTTCAACCTCATTTGAGATTACTTCTCTTCGAGCATCCTTATAGCTTCAGCCCTTACAGTGACCGGAATTGGTACCATTGATTCCACCAGCTGGACTGTAACTTCCTCCTTTGATGAGTCGATCTGCATTATCTTGGCATGCTCACCTTTGAAAGGCCCGTCAATAAGCTCAACAAGAGCTCCAAGCTCCAGGCCACTTACTGCTGGTTTTGGAGTAAGATAATGCTCAATCTCAGCGACCTTTATGTCTCCAACCACGCTGCCCTTGAAACCCTTTATTCCTTTTGCTATGACATTGACCCTGTCAGGGTGCATGGCCTCTACAAATATGTAACCTTTAACCTCGTATGGTGAAATTATTGACAGAACCTCATTGGTTGCGTGGGGATCTCTCTCCAGCCTCTCTGCTTTATCCTTCTGGCTTCTCTTTTCAAGATCCCTGGAAACAGGAAACTCATTCCCAACAGTTGTCTTAAGTGCCATTATAACAGGAACCAGGCGAACACTGAACGATTTACTGAAACTGTGAATTCCGTCTTCCGAAGAAATGGAAACGGTAAAACTGGCTCTGTCATTGATGTATCCTCCCTTTGGTGTACCGATGACTATATCGAATTTTCTGCTAGATTTAGCTTCAATATCCACGTTCTCAGTGATGTCAACCGGATCGATGGGTGAAACGGTATACTCCTTTGTCTTTTGAAAATTGAATTTTACGAACCACTCAACCAGTTTGTCAACCTGCTCAAATTTTGCCTTCAGGTTGATCCGGAAACCTCTCTTCTGGCTCTGAATGTTTGAAAGGGCTACCGGAATAGTGATCTCCTTTCCTGTACCAACGTCCTGGTCAGAAATCTCAACGACCAGCCAATCGTAATTAGTTTTAGTCTCAACCATTGTAAATTGCATCTCCATTAAGGTATCTTGAAGTAAACGCCCATCATGAGATAGATGAAAAAGCCCACCAGACCAAGAAACACTATACCAATGCCTGTTATGAGCAATACCTTGGTATACTCATCTCTGGTTGGTTTTCTGGCCATCCTCAGTATTCTGGCATATTTGCCATGGCCAATGCCCCCCATCTTTCTTTCGATGCGGTCCTGAATTTCAAACATCTTGTCGTCCAATGTCATCTGATGACCTACTTCAATAGCATAAAAGGAAATAAAACCTTTTGCAATAAGTCTAAAAAAAGGGAATTTTAGGGAGTTTAGTTTGTGCCTATGGCCCGCCTTATTCTAGGAGGTGATCCATCCGCAGGTTCCCCTACGGATACCTTGTTACGACTTAACCCTCCTCACTGACATCAGATTTGAATTTGTCCTCTCGGGCATACCCTCATCCAACACCAGCTCGGATGG
>JAKAAJ010000009.1 GCA_021802365.1 Thermoplasmata archaeon
ATTTAACAATAAGTATTCTTGTTGGGCTAATATTCGTATTTGGCGGAATAGCCTTGAATTCTCCTGGAAGAATGCTGTTCCTCTTCTTGCTGGCATTCCTGGCCAATCTGTCAAGAGAGATAATAAAGGACATTCAGGATATGGGGGGAGACGTTGGCAGAAAGACACTCCCTATGAGCATTGGCGCAAAGAATGCCTCCTATATTGCTCTTGGAATAGTTGTTGCAGTTGTGGTGATATCCTATCTTCCATTCTACTTCTCTATATTCAGCGTATATTACCTGATAGTGGTGATTTTTGCTGACGCAGCCTTTCTAGCGTCAGGGTATACTGCCCTTAAAAACCCTGGGATGGGCCAGCAGATCTCAAAGATTGGAATGATACTTGGCCTTCTTTCCTTTGCAGTAGGTGGTCTGGCTTGAATATCAAGGATTCCTTAAAAGAGAAACTTTCCAAAGGTCGCGTGCACATGACACTAATAGATCCCGCATCTCAGGAAGACGAAAAATCAGTCCAGATAGCAGTTGAAGCAGAGAAAGCTGGAACTGATTTTATAATGCTTGGGGGATCTACAGAGATCGACTCAGTAAAAATGGACCGTGCTGTAAATGCAATTAAAAAGGAGGTTACAAGAGGAATAATTCTTTTTCCCGGATCCTCTGCCATGATCAGCCGGTATGCCGACGCGATATACTTCATGAGCCTGCTCAATTCAAAGGATAGGGATTTCATTATAGGCCACCAGAGAAAAGCCTCCATAATTCTCAGGGAAATGGGGATCGAGACAATTTCTATGGCCTATCTGGTTTTTGAGCCCGGAATGACTGTGGGAAGGCAGGGAAAAGCAGATCTAATTGGACGGGATGACTGGAAAAGCGCACTTTCTTATGCCCTGGCTGCTGAGATGATGGGGATGGATCTGGTATATCTAGAGGCTGGGAGTGGAAGCCCAACAACCATATCCCCGTCAGTCGTTTCAAAACTGAAGGAGGCTCTTAAGATTCCTGTGATTGCTGGAGGAGGAATCAGAAGCGCCTCATCAGCTGCAGATCTCTTGAAGGCGGGTGCAGACGTCATCGTTACAGGAACAATTGCAGAGAAATCCTCAAGTGTTTTTGAGGAGCTAAGACCGATAGTTGAAACTATCCACAGTTTCCCCCCTAATCATGATTAATTTTTAATCCATATCAATGCTTAACCCCTATGCCAAAATTCAGGGTTACTGTAACATATCTGTCCAGGGTTGAGGATCCAGAGGCACTTACTGTTCTGAAGAGCCTTCATACTCTTGGATATGAAAGAATCAAGACCATAAAAATTTACAAAACGTTTGAGTTTGAATTCTCAGGAAATAAAGCAGACGCAGAGAAAGATGTAAAAACAATATCTTCAGAAATACTTACCAACCCGGTCATACAGGAATTTAAGATTGAAGAGGTTTGAAAATGCCTGAAGGAAAGTACAGGGTGGAAATTCCGCTTACCAGATCCTCTGCTTCAGAACTTTCCTCTCTGAGCTTAAATCTTGCTCTAGGGCTTGATCTGGAGGAGATGCAAAGGCTGCAGCACTATTTCAAGACCATGGGGAGGGAGCCCACAGATATAGAACTGCAGGCAATGGCACAGGCATGGAGCGAACACTGCTGTTACAAATCATCAAAATTCTATCTTAAAAAGTATTTTTCCGGTCTAAGCCGTGGGAACGCCATACTTGCAATGGAAGACGACGCAGGGGTCGTTGAGTTCGATCAGGATCATGCATATGTAATAAAGATGGAAAGCCATAATCACCCCAGTGCCATAGAACCATATGGAGGGGCGGCCACTGGTGTTGGTGGAATCCTGCGGGATATATTGTGCATGGGTGCACAGCCAGTCGCTCTACTAGATTCCATTTTCCTTGGAGAAACATGGAAAAAGCACGATCAAGGTGCACTTAGCCAGAGATTTATATTTGAGAATATAGTTGGTGGCATCAGGGACTACGGAAACAGAGTGGGAATTCCAAATGTTTCAGGATCTGTTGACTTTGACAGGACATTCAACAGGAATCCCCTTGTCAATGCAGGATGTGTTGGCATTGTACGCAAGGACCTGATTTCCAGGAGCAGAGCATCAAATGTCGGTGACGTTTTCATCTTATGCGGAGGGGGGACTGGCAGGGATGGCATCCATGGTGTAAATTTTGCATCTGAAAACATGAAGGACTCGTCCTCTTCTAACAGGGGAGTCGTTCAATTGGGAAATCCTATAGTGAAGGAACCCCTGATACACGCGGTACTTGAGGCAAATGAAGCAGGTCTTATAAGCGGAATGAAGGATCTTGGTGGTGGAGGGCTTTCAAGTTCTGTGGGTGAAATGTGCCTTTCGGGAGGCGTTTCAGCTGTAATAGACCTTGACAGGGTTATACTGAAGGAAGATGGCCTGGAGCCATGGGAGATATGGGTCAGTGAGAGTCAGGAGAGGATGCTTCTTGCTGTAAATCCTTCAAACCTTGACCGTATTGGTGAAATTTTCTCTCTATGGGATGTAAGTTATTCCATAATTGGAACCGTAGTGGAGGGAAAGAATCTGGTAATCCGATATGGGGGAGAGGTCGTTCTTGATCTCGACTTAGAGTTCCTTACATCCGGCCCAGTTTATTGCAGAAACTATACTTTGCCCGAAAAGAAATCAAGGGATTATGTTCTCCCAACTGAACCGGAAAATATGCTGGATCTGATTTTATCATTCCTCAAGTCCCCATATGGTTGTTCACGAGAGGCCATTCTGAGGCAGTATGACCACACTGTGAGGGGCTCCACAATTATAAGGCCAATTTCCGGCATGCCAAATTATGAAACTCATTCTGACGCTGCCGTGATCAGGCCAGTCCGAACATCCAGAAAGGGTCTCGCCCTTACCTCCGGTTCCAAATTTGATATGGTTGCCATAGATCCAGTGGGAGGTACCTATGCAACAATGTTTGAGGCATTCATGAATCTTCTTGTTACGGGAGCAAGGCCTGACAGCGTCGTTGACTGCCTCAACTTCGGCAACCCTCAGAACCCTGAAATCATGGGATCATTCATTCAGGTGGCATCCTCAATATCGGAATTCTGTTCCAGTTTCAACCTTCCAGTTGTAGCTGGAAACGTAAGTCTTTACAATGAAACAAACGGGCTTAATATTAAACCGACGCCCACCATAATGATGGTCGGGATAGTGGATGATATCGCAAATGCAGTAACGACAGATTTCAAAAAACCAGGCAATTCAATATACATCCTGGGAACCCCAGACGGAAATCTCGGAGGAAGCCAGCTTCTAAAGTTCCAGGGTATAGAATCCAGGACCCTTCCATGGTATGATGTTTCAGAGCTGAAAACCCTCTCTTCAAGATACCTGGAGGCTGTCAGTTCAGGTTTGATCGAATCATCCCATGATGTAAGTTCTGGGGGGTTGATACAGACTCTTTGTGAGATGGGCTTCGGCTCCATGACTGGCTTCGATGCTGATATAAGCCAGCTGGGGGGCTTCAGGACAATTGCAAAACTCTTTTCAGAAGGAGGGTGCAGGATGGCAATAGAATGCAGCCCGGACAAGGAGGAAAAACTTGTCGCTCTATTCAAAGATTTCCCCATATTTAAAATTGGGACAGTAACTGATGGTAAGGTGAGGATTGAGGATTGTGGGCTAGAGATTATTAATACTGAGATAGTGGAACTGAGGAAGCCATGGGACACAGGAATGGAGCTCATATATTAATCAATGATACAATACCAGGATTGATTCAGTTGGACGACTCATATCATGACATTACATATCTGAAGGAATTTGACGTTAGTGTGGAGACATTCTATAAGCTTGATTTCGACGGGGACAGAACATGTGGATTCAGCAGAATCTACAAGGGTAAGATGAGTGAAGACCCTCTTGATGAAAATTACGAGATATATCAGGAACTCTACGAATGCGGCCTAAAAAAGGAAGAGGTTGAGAACCGCAGGGACAAACTTATTTCAGAAATCAGAGATAAAAAGATCGATGTTGATTTCTGATAATCAGTTTCCAGAAAGATTTACCTCGACCGTTACAAGGGAACCGTCCTTAAGGTTGAGCCTCTCCCTTAGATATTCCCTGGAAATGATTTCAATGACATCACTGTAAACCGATCTCTCCGGGAAGATCAGGGCAGACTCTATTCCATCTATTTTTGCATGAAATGCCTTTACAGCACCAAAGGTTCTATCATCAGTACGGAAGCCGTCTATGTGGATTCCAGGCATGCTCCTGAGTTTTCTCAGGGCAACTTCAGAGTCAGGGTCTATCTTAAGGTTGAGCGTCCCAAGATATGGTATAAATCCAAGTTTTTCATTGAACTGAACTATGTACTGCTTTCTTGAAATATAATACCTGCCCTCTCCCAGACCACTCTGTGTATATCCCCTGATTATTGCTTTCTCCTGCTGGTTGAGCATGATAGAGAGCTCAGAAAATTCCTGCATCAGAACTCCCATTCCCTTCTCCGTTATGTTTATTCTCTGCTTTCGTCCGCTGATACCTCTTTCAATGTATCCATCTTTAACAGCCTTAATTATCAGCCTTGAGGCAGATTGCTGGCTCAGTCCCAATTCCTTTCCGAGATCTGAAGAAGAAATGTCGATGGAATTGCTGTTTCCCCCAATGGCTTTCAGGGCTTTTAGAAGTACATAAATGCCGTCGTCTGTCCGGAGCATCTCACCTGTTATGCTTAGGTAAAATAAAACATATCCCTGTTTACCTCTCTACCAGGGAACAATATCTCTATTATTCTTTACGGTAAGGCAACCCACTCCATTCTTCTTTAGAATCGAGAGAAAGCCGAGATCGTTGGTAAGAACTGGAAATCCTTTATCTATGGCCAGTTTCAATATACAGGTGTCCCCAGTTCCTTCAGATGGTGTCCTGTC
This sequence comes from Thermoplasmata archaeon, assembly GCA_021802365.1. The sequence continues at coordinate 4,931 of JAKAAJ010000009.1, forward strand.
AAATCTGCCGGCAAGCTTGAGTGCTCCACTGGCAAATGGAACTGAAGAGGATAAACCTTCAAGCTCCCTTAAAACACAGTCCGGGACAATTATGGACTTTATCCTGAATTTTCTGAGCAGGATCTCTTCAATGTCTATCCTGTTCTTAATGGAATAAATGAGTACATTGGTATCCACTATTATACTGGTAGTCCACGCTTTCATGTTAGGGTTATATCAGGATTTCAGGTTGATCTGTCTACAACCTCAGCTATTGCGGTGTTGTTTCTTATCTTCTTTATATTGACCTTAACAACATCACCCTTCTTTACTCCTGGTACAAATATATTATAGCCTCTGTAGAACGCCCGGCCTTCCCCAGATGCACCTATCCTGGAAATCTGAACGGTGTAGAGTTTTCCCTCTTCAACCTTTTCATCCTCATGCGCAGTCTCAGAAGCTATCCTAATGGGGTGCTGAGCTCCACAGGCCTTGCAGACAAGCACATTTGTCCTGCCAATCTTCTGAATGTCGGTATCAGGGGAGTTGCATTCATAGCATATTACAAACGAATCCATATACTGTCTGATCTTTGTGCTTATCTGATCCGCAGATATCTTCCTGTTTATAATCAGTCTCTTTCCGCTTATGTTAACTCCTATCCCAAATTCCGTCATTAGAAATTTTGAGATGTGCTTTGGGTCTCTGTTTATCAGTTCGACCATATCCATGAAATTTCTTATAATGGTTACTTTTCCCTCGTATATTATATCAGGTTCTGGAATCTGAAGCCTGTCCTGGTTCTTATTTGAGCCTGACAATACAGGCTCGGCCTTGGCAAGTAATTTTTCATAATCATTAATGTCCATTCTTCTAAATCACCAGTCCTCTAATAACTTTAATGTTTCCGAAATAATGTATTATTAATATTGAGTAAAATACATTAAAATGTACAGTGCGTACATATGAATAGAACAATTCTAACAAGCAAGTTTTTTTCAATGCTATTAAATTCCATAAAATACAGGATTATTACGTATTTATATTGTACATATTTGAATGTACTTCATTGGAAATATGTACATACAAATAAGAAAATTTAAATATCTCCTAACGTATTAAACTAAGACGCATTTGAAACAAGACTCTCTTGAAACAAAGATAACACTTCGCATTTCACAGGAGGAGATAGATGAAATTGATGAGTTTCTCAGGTTAAACGAGCGTTTCCCAAGTCGCTCTGAATTCATCAGATTCTCTGCACTTGACTACATTTCACGCTCTAGGGTGATTGTGGAGAGCTCGAAAAAGCAATCAGTTGAACTCAGTGAGAATCTGGAGAAGCTCATAGATATTGCAGTTTCAAATGGAATATTCAAATCCAAAACCGATGCCATTTCAGAAATTTTGGAGAAGGCGTTTGTTGACGGGGTTGTAAACGGGATACTTAAGACAAAGATGGAAGGTTTTTCAAAACTCATGCAGGAAATGAAAGCCTTTGAAGATATGAAGAGGAACCTCGCGGAAGATGGAAAGGAAAAAAGGGTAGAGAGAAACAGGTGAAGATATGGAAATAATGGGTGAAAGTCAGATATATGGAAAGATCAGAGGGCTGGCAAGAAAATACTTCCAGGAGAGAAACGACAATATGGTATTGAGCTTTGGGCTGACAGGATATTCAATACTTAAGGACATAAAGCCTCTACAGGTCCGAAAGACAGTTTACAAATCAATCCAGTTCAAAAATGAGAGAGCATTTATCAAACCCTCTCACACGGAAGAAGGTGAGATAGTCATCGAAGGTCCTGAAGATATGCATGTCTCAATAATGTCAAAGGAGGAGCTGGAATACAGAAAAAAAATAGAGGATTACGAGTCCTGGTCAAACCCTCTCGAATCTGCTTCAGTTTCCATTGATTATGTCGAAACTGCTGATAATGTTTCAATTGTGGCAAAGCAGATTTTTGAGTCTCTGGAGAAAACCAACTCCATTCTCCTAGTGAGTGAATTCGGTAATGAGTTTATTCAGGCCCTTCATATGGAAACCCTGAGACTTGCTGAATCAAAGAATATAGCCCATTACAGCTATATAATAAAACCTGCAAAAGTTTCCGGATCAAGGCGCAAGGTATCTGAGATAGGGCTCCAGGAAATCAAGAAGTTCACGAACCATGTGAGCATATTCGACGTACAAACAGTTTCTGAGAAACTCAGAGCAGACGGCTTCCCAAGAATCTCTATACCAGAGAAGATAAATGAAAGAATCGCCAGAAAGGTTGAGGTACTCTCAGCCAAAATGTCCAACGCATCAGAGTTGCTTAAATATCAGCTTTCTGCGTGAAACAATCCCCAATATTTTTTCATTCTATAATCTGGGTATACCTTGCAAGTCTTTCTGCAGAACCTTCACTTAAGCCATTAACTCCAAGAATTGTGTACCATGGTCTCATTTTGTGTGCCACTGTAAGTGCACGAATTATATTTTCCCTGCTTATCCCAGCTTCCTGTATGTTAGTTGGCAATCCTCCCGCCTGAAGATAACCTCGGATATCGAGATTTTCTCTGGACTGAAGATATGACATCATGATTGTACCAAGGCCACAGTATAGACCATGAAGCCCTCCCGGTTCAAGCGATTCCAATGCAAAAGTAAAAAGATGTTCGCTGCCAGCCGCAACTCTTGTAGACCCAGCCAGCTCCATGAGGTATCCGTCTGTAACTTCAGAGAGAAACAGTGTTTCAATTCCGATGTAGTTCATCTTCGATACATCAATTATCCTTCTCTGTAATAGCTCAGTGGTGGACCTGGCCACTGTCATTGCAAAATCATTATAGGATTCTCCCCCCATCCAGAATGATAACCTCCAGTCGAAGAGTGCCGAAACCTTAGAAAGCATGTCTCCAATTCCAGCTGAAATGTACTTCTTGGGTTGCCGTTTGAGAATATCATAATCCCCAATAATCATGTTTGGTGATTTTGTTCTTACAGCCCTGTTTGTTGTTTCGTTCCATATCACTGAATAGCCTGAAGCAATCGCATCGCTTGATAGAAGTGTTGGGATCACTATAAGATGGCGGTCTAACTCGCTGGCTATGTATTTACAGAGATCTATTACCACACCGCCACCAAGTGCTATCAAAGGGTATTTTTCATCTCCTGCTTTCAGAACTCTGGCCCTCAAATTATCAATCCCGGACTTGTCTGGAGTAAACTGAAAAACAATTTCATGCACATGATAATCATGAGATTCCAGTGCTTTTTTTACTCCCTCACCGAACATTTTGAATGAAGTTTCGCCGGAAACAAGTATAACGTCTTTGTGACTAAATAGTTCTGGAAGAACCTCTCCAATAGAGTTTACGGACCCCAGACCTGCAGCTATGCTTGGGGAAAATTTCATCATTCTCATTTAAATCATAAAAAATCAGGAGAGATTTTTAAGGCTCTCCAGAAATATTTCAATTCCTCTGTCGATAAGTTCATCCTCTATTGTTAGAGGGGCCATGTGTCGGAGTACATTGGAATAGTGTCCACAGGTATGCATTAGAAGCCCATTCCTGAAAAGTTCAGACTTGAGTTTCTGAGCAAATTCCATATCCGGCTCCCTGGACTTTTTGTCCGTCACCATCTCCACTCCGATCATGAAACCTAAACCTCTTACCTCTCCAACCTTATCGCTAAGTTGCATTGCCTCACTCAGTCTCTTCTTTATGTATTCTCCTTTGTTTGTGACACGGGACAGTAAATCTGTTTCCTTCAGGTATTTCAGAATGGCAGTTCCAGCAGCTAAGGCAAGTTGATTTCCCCTGTATGTTCCGAAATGGAAACCACCAGGAAGCTTCCTGTCATATTCCTCTCTGTATGCTATCATTGATGTGGGAATTCCTCCTCCAATGCTCTTGGATATGCACATTATATCCGGTGAAATGCGTGAATGTTCGGATGCCCAAATCTTGCCTGTCCTTCCCACTCCCGATTGAACTTCATCAAGTATCAGCGGGACAGAATACTTCTCTGTCACCTCTCGAAGCATTGGAAGGAAGTCCGCCGGAGGTACGATGTATCCGCCTTCCCCCTGTACAGGTTCAACCATTACTCCCCCTATGGCACCTGGTCCAGAATATGGATCCTTAATCAGATATTCAAGCTGGTCAATTACAGCTTTACTAATGTCCTCCTCTCTGACTTTTAATGGAAATCTATAGGAGTAAGGATATGGGAGATGGTAGAAGTTCCCCCTGTCTATGCCTGCTAAATCACGATAGTGATGATTTGCAGTTGCCGAAATAATGTCACCTGCAACTCCATGATAGGCGCCTCCAAATACAACAACGGTCTTTTTCCCGGATACATGCCGGGCAAGGCTTATGGCTGCTTCGCATGCATCAGCTCCTGTTACAGTAAACATGGTCTTTGCATGGTTCCTGAGCCCAGAGGGAAGTGTTGAATTCAAAGTCTCCAGGAATTCAATTCTTGTTTCCGTAGGGACTTCGTTTATATGGACAAGCCTGTCAAGCTGTTCGGCCATTGCTTTTTTCACGACGGGGTGATTATGACCAAGGTTGAGCACACATATTCCCGAAAACCAGTCGATAAAAACATTGTCGTCCACATCTCTGATGGTTGATCCACTGGCCTCTTTTATGGCCATTCTGAACTGCTTAGTGTATGTTCTGGATCCAGTTTCAAGTAAATCCTGCTTTTCCAGGATTTTCCTCGACTTCGGGCCAGGGAGTTCTGTCTTTATAACTGGCGCATTTTCGTAACTCAAAACATATTCACTTTTCATATTTTCACCTCATTCTGCAACTTCTGCATCATAAACACCCGCTTTTGCTATGACATCCGGCTTCTTGAATTTGTAGTACAGTGTCACGGCTGTGGCTCCAATGACTACCCAGAGTACTGCAAATATCACGATCACCATATAGGCCAGGTTGATAGCTGTGGGTTGTGAAATGTATGTTGCAATGTTCGATTCCACGGTAAAGTATATGACAATAAGACCGAGTATGGAGGCAACAGTGGGTGCCACATAATGCAGTAGGAAATTGGATTCTCCAGTCTTTTTAAGATAATTCCTGCTGAATAATGTCAGGGAAGTGTTTGAAACAATATGCACAACAATAATTGCAATACCAGCCATAGTCAGCAATACCAGTCCTGCGTTGGTAGGCCCATATATGAGACCTAGTATGATGTCAAGGACGAATGATACTCCCAGCCAGACCATCATTACATTTCCCGGGGTCTTATGTTTCGGATGCAGTCTGGCCATGAACTTAGGATAGATCACTCCGTCTCTGGCACCGGAATACCATATTCTGCTAACTGCATTTGTCTTTGAGACCCCATAGGAGAAATAGCTGTTAATGGTGAATATTATCAATAGTATAAATCCTGCAGGGCCAAGGTATTCCTTGAATACGACTAGACCTGGATCTGGAGAAGATGCATAAGATCCTATGCTGCTTAATCCCCAACCAGTAACGAGAGCATAGGAAGCAGGTATCAATGCAAGTCCTGCCAGTAGCCATGCTATCAGCAGTGATTTTTTGACCTTCTTCTTTGAGTCTTTCACTTCTTCTGATAGCGTTGTTACAGTTCCGAGGCCGGTAAAATCCACGATGGAGAAAACAACTCCGAAGAAAAATGAACCTATAGCACCAGCCGGAAATTCAAATGGAACTATTGTGTTATGAACACCAAGCTTGATGATAATTATGATGGACCCGATGAGAAGAACCAGTAGTTCCATAATTCCGGTGACTGCCATATAGTTTGTTGAAATTTTTATCCCTAAGTATGGGAGTATGAACATGTACAGTGTTATGATCACTGCAAATCCAATCCAGAGGTATGGAATACCAGATATGTATGAAGAAATAGCAAATATAAAACCTGCAACGCCTAATATTCCAAATGACTGTCCGGAGAAATTTTCTCCCATCCAGGAAAAGAGGGCAAAGGGACCAAGGGTACCGGAAGGGGTTGCACCCGCAGAATAGGCATAATAGCTTCCTGCATTTGCTTTAAATTTCGAAAACTCATATGGTGTAATCATCCACAACCCGTAAATCAGCCATGCCACTATAATTGCCAGAGGAGTTGCTACAAGGGAAAACTCCACAGTTCCCAGTAACAGGATAGCCACATCAGCGGCCGGTCCGACATAAGAGAACGACTGGAACACCCCCCTTATGGTACTTACAGCTCCCTTCTGTAATTTGATATCATTATTTATAGGAGTTTCTGCCATAAAATATAGTACGGTATTTTGGTTAATATAATTTCGATGCTCGTTCTCATATGTTATTTAGACGCAAGATTTATCCTGCCCTTATTAATAACATTGAAAATATTCGTGAAATCGTCACTCTGTAAGGGTCGATGATCGGAAGGCAAGAACAGGCCTGTTTATATTCTACCAATTAATGAAAAAGTTGCTCCACAATTTCTTGATAGGCTTTACCGAAAATATCCGGAGAAAATAGATGGAAATCACTTAATTTCTGGAATTCAGATGCTACTTTGCAGAGGTAAAAGTCACTCATCCTTCTCCCAATAATCTGTAATCCTAAAGGCATATTTTGCAGGAAACCGCAGGGTAAAGAAATACTGGGGCAGGAGCTGAGATTGAATGGGCTTGTGAATTTCAAGAACCTGAGAAAGAAATCTGGCTGCTTATCCCTAACATCTGTATGCAGAGGGGCAATATCCGGAGATGATGGTGAAATAAGTATGTCATATCTTCTGAAAAGTGCAGAAAGTCTTCTGGCCCATATTTCCCTGAAGTTTTTGGCCTCAATGTACTCATGTGCCTTTATCTCAGAAGAATTATTCAGCTGCAACCTGGAAAGTTCAGTATACATTTCGGAATTTTCCTGAAATAGTCGCTTATGAATGGAAAAGTTTTCTGCACTGTCAATCAAATCCTCAGCCATTGCTGCCCTTTCAAGATCGGGGATTGAAACATATTCCAGTTCAATTATTCCTTCATGTTCCATTCTGCTGAGAAATGTCATTATCTTCTCCCTCACATGGTCTTCTGACTGAAGAAATAACTCTTCTAGAATGGCTGCTTTCACTGGTTTACTAAAAGGAACATTATAAGTGTTAACGGCACCCATCCATTCCAGAATAAATGGAATGTCTGATGCAAACCGTGTAATTGGGCCTACAGTGTCTAAGGAAGGCGCTTCGGGAAATATTCCTTTAAGTGAGAAAAGACCGTAAGTAGGCTTTAAACCAGTAACACCGCATAATGCTGATGGGATCCTAATTGAACCAGCAGTATCTGTACCTATTGAAAATGGCGAATAACAGGCTGCCACAGCTGCAGCAGAACCTCCGCTTGAACCTCCAGTAATTCTGGCAGTATCCCACGGGTTCCTGCATTGAGGGGTAACAATTCCCATAGCAAATTCATGAGTATTTGTCTTCCCCTGCAAAATGAGACCTCTTGAATTCAGCTTTTTTACAATTTCAGCATCCTTCTGAGGTATGTGATTGCTGAATATTCTGCTTCCATAGGATGTGGGGATTCCAGCTGTATCAATGATATCTTTTAACGAGTATGGCACTGAAATACCTCTCCCTCTGTATTGAGGATTAAATTTCTCAACTGTTGAAAAAGCGTTAACTTCACTGTCTAATAGTGTTATGTTGTCTTCAAGCAACTCGAAGTACTTTCGGGACACACTTCTATTTATTTGAAAAAAGTTTACAAGGTCGAATATTCTGAAGTCATCTACTTTAAGCATATTTAACAAAAGCACCTGAGTTAAAACATCTTTTGAAAAGTGTTAGAAAATAAAATGCAGAGGGGAAGTAAAATTCTATCTAAAGATTCTGAAGGATTTCCCTTTCAGACATACTCCTCTCACAGTATTCACATCTTATTGATATGGGCATTCTGCTTATAAGCCTGAATTCACTGTTGACAGGCTCTCTGGCATTGCTTATGCAGTTCGGATTTATGCACCTGATGAATCCTACGATCTTCTCAGGCAGCCTTACCTTGTATTTTTCAGAAATGTTGTAGTTTTTCACTATGCTTATGGTGGCTTCAGGGGCTACAAAGGATATCTTGTCAACCTCAACCCTCTCAAGGTATCTGTTTTCCACCTTAATCACGTCCTTCTGCCCCATCTGCTCACTTGGGACCCTTACGCCAATGCTGATGGAATTCTCATTAAGGTCGTCCACCCTGAGTATTGCCAGAACCTTGAACGCCATTCCTCCAGGAACATGATCTATGACAGTCCCGTCCTTTATCTTTGAGATCTTAAGAGTTGTGTCCATTATTTTCCCCCCAGTATCATTGAGAGCAGAGCCATTCTTACAGGAATTCCATTCGCAGCCTGCCTGAAATAAGCAGCCCTTGGATCAGAATCAACTTCCGGCGATATTTCATTAACTCTTGGCAGAGGGTGCATTACTATTGAGTTCTTCTTCATTGTTGAAACTATGTCCGAATTCACGATGTATGATCCTATAACGCTGTTATATTCGGTCTCATCCGTGAATCTTTCTTTCTGTATCCTTGTTACATATAGAACATCGGACTCTGAGATCACATCATTGAGGTTTTCTGTAATCCTTATTCTGACCCTGGACTGGACCTGATCCAGTATATGCTGCGGCACTCTTAGAAGGGGAGGAGAAACCAGGTTGATTTTCACATCAAACTCAGAAAGCGCCAGAAGAAGAGAATGCACAGTCCGGCCGTATCTGAGATCACCAAGCATTGTAATCTCTTTTCCATCTATCTCAGACAGCTCCTTTCTTATTGTATACAGATCAAGGAGTGTCTGGGTCGGATGCTGACCTGAGCCATCGCCAGCATTTATTATAGGTTTTGATGAGAATTTCCTTGCAAGTTTTGCTGCTCCATCCATTGGATGCCTTATGACAATAATATCTGAATAAGAAGCTGCCATTCTTACAGTGTCTGCCAGGGTTTCTCCCTTGGCAACGGATGATGATTTTGCCTCTGATACACTTATCACTGAACCCCCCAAACGATGCATCGCACTTTCAAATGAAAGCCTTGTCCTGGTACTGGGCTCATAGAAAAATGTAGCCATAATGGAGCCATGCAGTGAATCTATTCTCTGACTCTGTTCAACCGACCGGGAATAACTATCGGCAAGCTTGAAGAGCTCAAACATCTCATCCTTTCCGATGTCTGAGATCGAAACCACACTGTTTCCTTTTAACATATTGAAATATCATCGTTCAAAAACTTATAAATCTTTTAGAATGGACTGGATCATCAAATTTCAGAGCATTGAAATGGATGACAGCAGTGAGAAGAATTTAAGGCTACATTTATAATGAGGCATATATGGGAAAGACCTCAAAGATAGAGAAATTCTACGATCTGAATATTGACCAGAGGCTTGGAAAAATTGCAGAATTCTCAGACCTTACTGAAGAAGAGGCAGATATCATCCGTGAACATGATAAGGACAAAATGGAAATTATGGACCACATAATTGAGAATGTCTTTTCCACTCTTGAACTGCCAGTTGGCGTTGCAACTAACTTCGTCATAAATGGCAGGGATTACATGATTCCGATGGCTGTAGAGGAAGCGTCCATTGTTGCAGCTTGTTCAAATGCCGCAAAAATAGCCAGATCAACTGGAGGTTTTACCGCTGAGGCTGGTGAACCAATCATCATTGGCCAGATACAGCTTTTGGATTACGGTGATGCAGATAATGCAAGATCCTCTATCATGAAGAACAGAGAAAAGATAATAAATCTCGCAAACTCAAGAAGCAAGACACTCAGCAAAATGAATGCCGGAGCAAAAGATATCGCAATAAGGGTTCTGTCAGATTCATCAAAAAGCATGGTGATACACCTTATTGTGGATGTTAGAGATGCAATGGGTGCAAACATTGTGAACACAATGTGTGAGACAGTGGCTCCATTGATAGAGGAAATTACAGGAGGGAGGGTAAATCTGCGCATTCTATCAAATCTGACACCACAGAGAATTGCCAGAAGCAGAGCAGTTTTTCCTGCCTCATTGATCGGCGGCAGAGAAGTTGTGAGGAGGATAATATCAGCATGTGAGATGGCAAATATTGATCCCTACAGGGCAGCAACACACAACAAAGGAATAATGAATGGCATTGATTCTGTCCTCATGGTGACGATGAATGACTGGAGAGCAGCTGAAGCAAATGCTCACACCTATTCCCACATATCAGGAAACCTTTCCCTTACAAGATACTATGAAAATGAAGCAGGAGACCTTGTCGGCGAAATAAATATACCAATATCCGTGGGAGTGGTAGGGGGAACAACTGGTGCTATTCAGAAGGTGAGGGTATTCCGGAAAATTCTTGGAGTGAACAGCAGCACTGAATTCTCAGAGGTCCTTGCATCTGTTGGTCTTGCCCAGAACTTTGCTGCGCTTCGGGCGCTCTGCAGTGAGGGGATTCAGAAAGGCCACATGGCCCTTCATGCAAGAAACGTGGCAATTACCGCAGGAGCCAGGGGCTATGAAGCTGAAAAAATTGCGGAGATTATGATAGGCCGGGGAAGTATAAGCGTCTCAAGCGCACAGGAGATAATGGCAGAACTCAGAAATGCTTATAATGAAAAGGATAATCACTGAAATGAAATATAGATGGTGGAAGCTGAGAATTTCATTGGGAATGGAGACACATTTTTTCAGAAAGAGAAGTACATAGACGCCATCCGGGAATATACAAAGGCACTTGAAATTATTGGAAAGAATGAAGATTCGGAAACAGCAGACCTATGTTACAGGCTGTCTCAAGCTTATAGTTCCCTCGATTCCAAGAATGATGAGAATTCCATAAAATTTGCAAAAATGGCCCTTGATATCCACAAGAAATTGGGTGAAAAGGATATGGAGATAATGGATCTCCTCAACATAGGGTACATAGAGATGGATTCCTCAAAGTTCGAAGAGACTGAGGCTGCATTTACTGAAGCGATAAATCTCGCTCGAAGCATTAAGGATCTCTTTTTGGAGTCAAGTGCTAAAAATGCCCTTGCAGAACTGAAACTGGAGAGAAAGGAAGCGAATGTAGCCCAGAAGATTTACGAGGAGGTTGCTGAAACTTCACTGGCCTCTGAGGACTGGGAAAATTACTTTGAGGCCAAGAGAGGTCTTATCGGCCTCATAAGAAAAAAGGATGAGGAGAAAGCTCTCGCGGTTTCACTTGAAGCCCTGGAACTTGTGGACAAGATTACAGCACACATAAAAAACAAGAAAGAGCGGAAGGAATTCAGGAAATCACTCATATTCATGTATGATCTTGCATCGGATATTGCCATGGAGCTGAATGATGTGGATCAGGCAATCAAAATTGCCCAGAGATTAAAGGCAGATTAATTTTTATTCCCAACGGACCTTTTTTCAACAATCTCTTTCAAAAAAGATCTGTTTTCAATTGAATTATCAGACATTACTGCTAAAAGTGCAATTTCGAAATCAATATATTTCATTGAATTCGTAAGATCCTTCGCCATTGATATGGCATCCTTCTTGGTCATTTTGCCCGATGCAGTTATGGCTTCCAGCATCCGGTCAACCACTGGCCTGTCTGGGGATTCACTGAAAAGTTCCTCTGAATCAACAGAAAAATCAAGCGGCACTACAATACCAGAAGTGCTGAAATTAGGTAAATAAAGTGTATCTCTTTGAACAAGGAGGCCATCCTTTACTGAGGCATCAAGGAATTTTGCAACTACTTCGGGGCTCAGGAGCCCTCTCTTGAAAGAGATAAGGTTGGTAATCTCCTGTGCAGTCATTCCTGAGTCCCTTTTCTTGCTGGAATAGGCAATAGCAATTAGTTTCCGCGATAGATCCTTGTTCAAAGAGTCCCTCTTATAGATCAGTTAAGTTTAGCCAGCTCCGATTCTATCAGTTTGTAGTCAGGCTCGACTCCGGGGTTTTCACTTACCCACTTGTACCTTACGACCCCGTCCTTGTCTAGAACAAATACAGCTCTCTTTGAGGCTGTAAGTCCAGGCTTGTCAAGGAATTTCTCGTGAAGAGCTCCGTATTCTTTGCTTATCTTTCTCTCAGGGTCAGAGAGCAGATCAAATGTGAGCTTGTTCTGTTTTCCAAACTCTGCCAGTGAGAAAGGCTGGTCTACGCTTATGCCAACAACTGTGGCATTCAACTTGTTGAAATTTGCCATGGAATCTCTGAATGTGCACATTTCCTTAGTGCATACAGAGGTGAATGCTCCCGGGAAGAATGCCAGTACAGTCTTCTTTCCCTTATAATCTGAAAGGCTCTTTTCCTTCAGGCCAGAGTCAAGTGCTTTGAATTCAGGTGCTTTTTTTCCTACTTCTACAGACATTTCATAACCTCCATTCTTTAAGGGATAACCACTGGTCATCATTTTGTATTTCAGATGATCCTGTGCCCCTGTTGCCAATTGGACAATCAAATTTAAGCTTTTGTCATTGGCAGTTCCTTAAATAATTTATTAAAGAAGGTATTCCTGTAAAGTGAAATCTGTAGCTCTTATGTCTGGAGGGAAGGATTCTTTTCTGTCAACCCTGACAGCAATGGAGCAGGGGTTTGATGTAAGTTTATCGCTAACAGTTATTCCGCAGGAAGATTCTTTCATGTATCATGTCCCAAATGCTGCTATGGCATCATACACAGCGAAAATGCTTGGACTTGACTGGGAGCAGGTGAGTGAGGAAAATGTCAGGAAGACTTTGGAGAATCTTGCTCATGAAGGATTCAGGGCAATCATTGCTGGAGCTATAGCATCCAGTTATCAGAAGACGAGATTGGAGTCTATATGCACTGAACTTCATATGTGCCTTTATACTCCTTTATGGCTTGTAGACCAGGAGATGATCCTTCGAGAACTGCTTCTCAGGGATATCCATGCCATAATAGTTTCTGTATCTGCGGAAGGTATGGAAGAGGAGGATCTTGGTAAGGAAATAGATAATAACTTCATCAGAGTACTAAAGGAGAGAAACAGAAAAGTCGGTCTTAACATTTCAGGCGAGGGTGGTGAATACGAAACCTTTGTCACCGGATTCATGCAGAAGAATCTCAGGATTGTGAGTTCTGAAACCAGATGGAAGGGGCAGTCAGGGCATATGATTTTAAAAGAAGTGGATTACCGCCCGGGAAATAAGTGAATTTCAATTTCAGAAATCGAGTTTTGTCTGAATATATCCTTTGCCGTGAGATTCATCCAGGTTGAATGCCTGAAGAATCAATGATGATAGGTATTCTACAGTTTTGTCTCTGTTTCTCATGTCGCTTTCAGGTTCCATGAGCTTGTCGGTGCTGCGGACATCTATTCCAAGTGACAGAGCCTTTGGTAAAATTCCTGATTTTTCTTCGTCAGAGATAATGGTAAATCGCGTAGGCTGGTCCACACCGCATCTCTCGATTTCGGAAGAGAGTATGGGTCTTTTGAATAATGAGTAAAGTATAAGCAGTGCGTAATTTCCAGATTCTATGGATGAAATCTTCCTGGCACATATTCCAACAGCCCTGTAAAGGTCAGTCTTAGGATCCTTGGATATTGAATACACAATAGCAGGCTTGATGCTATTTTCATTGAGCATACCCAGTTCCTGAAGTGCCTTCAGGTATCCACTCAGGTAATGGCGGTTAACCTTTACTCCATTTGAATTCAGGGTTTTATTCAGAGAAGAAATGGACTTCGGCCCCTTCTTGAGCTCTGCGAATATTATCTCTCTAAGCGGCTCATTCTGGCTTTCCATTCTACCAGTTATACGCCTCCGTTCTAATCCTTCTTGACACAGTGGCAGTTCTTCTGCATATTTCGGAAGCTTTTCCAGTGAAACTTTCAGGATTCATTGCATATTCAAACTCACTGCGCGAAATTATGTCCAGAATTCCGTTCTTTATCAGACTTTCCCTCAGAGACATACCAGAACTGTACCCTTCCATAGATGATGTTCTCACAAGTTCATGTGCCTTGAGCCTCTCATAGCCATTTCTGGTCAGCACAGTTACCACGTTTTCTGACATTACATAGTCATCATTGAGGACGTTCTCCTTCATTTTACCAGTGTTGACTACAAGTGTCTCAAATATATCAGCCATTTTCATTATTATGTAATCCGTGAGTATACTCATATAGGGGATTGTAAATCTTTCCAGTGCTGAATTAGTCAGATCCCTTTCGTGCCATGTTACTGCCCCCTCCATCTCAGGGACAGCAAAGCTTCTTATTAGTCGGGCAAGGCTACAGACATTTTCGCTGTTGATTGGGTTTACCTTGCTTGGCATGGCGCTGGAGCCGACCTGCGTCTCCCTGTTGAAATATTCTGAAACCTCACCTATTTCAGGTCTCTGAAGATTTCGCACCTCCGTACCAAATTTTTCCAGTGAAGTGGCTATTCCTGCAAGAATTCCGGAATATTCAACATACCTGTCACGGTTAACAATCTGTGATGATGCTGTTTCAGGAAATATGCCAAGGATCTCCATTACTCTGTCCTGAATCTCAAGAGCAGCATCGCCAAGTGAAGCACCGGTTCCCACAGGCCCCATAATCTTTCCGGCTATGACTCTCTTTCTTGACTCCTTTACCCTTTCAATATGCCTGTTAACCTCCGAAAGGTATACGGACATCTTTAGCCCGAATGTAATGGGGCTTGCATGCTGACCATGAGTTCTTCCGATCATTATTGCATCTGAATATTTTTCAACGAGGTTTACAAGTGAATCCTGTAAATGAAGGAGATCATCAACCAGTATGGAATAAAAGTCCTTCAACTGAAGGGCAGTTGCGGTATCTATGATATCATTCGATGTGAGCCCATAATGGACATAGGAGGCACCCTTTCCACTGACTTCCCCCAGAGCCCTTATAAGAGCCATCATATCATGCTTTGTCTCTTTTTCAATCTCTTTTATCCTTTCTACCCTGACCTTTCCTGATTTGACCGCATCAGATATGCTCTCATATGCCTCTCGGGGGATCAGATTGAACTCCGCTTCAGCCTGGGAAGCTGCCATCTCTATCTTAAGGAGATACTGAATCCTCTGCTCCTCGCAGAATATCTTCTTTACCTCCTCCCGTCCGTATCTGTAATCAATAGGAGAAACTATCACTTCATAACTATATTTATTCACACAATATAATCTATTTCACTGGCAATTTCTGGTGATGAAACATCAGAAGTCATTGGAAAATTAATGCTCCATAGAATTCAAAGAATTGTGAAAAGTCACCCAGAGATCCGAAGGGGAGCTGGCATGATTATAAATAATGAGTACATTTCAAACTTCTGTAGTCAGATTTATCACAGAAATCCTGCCAGACGAAATTTGAGAATCTTATTGCTACCTGAGAAAAATAATTAAATATGTGGATATTAACTCGGTTAATACCTATAGTATTCAATAGAGGGCAGGTTGCTGGATTTTGAAAGTTGTCAGGAATAGGCTGGAAGATCCCGCTGTGGCGGAAATAATTGGGGCTATTCTGTTATTCGGGATAGCAATTACTCTAGTGACAAGCTATCTTGCATGGTATGTACCTACATCCCAGACGAACAACGAATTATCATTTGTTCGTAACTCGGACATAGATATGTCTTCCCTGTCTGATCAGATCCACTCCTATACATCAGGATCTCAGATAGTTCAGAGCTATGACCTGGGAATAGCAGGGACATTTCCAATAATACCCGCTCAGGACACTCAGCTTTCTGTTACTAACGCCTCATCATTTTCTTACAGCATATCATATTCCGTAAGTTCAGAACTCCAGAATTACACGGGTGTTGTCCACTATTACAATTTTACCGTTTCTGATTCCCAGTCGGGAGCTGTAGTGGAATCTGCCCCGCTTCAATACATTGATGAAAATTCCCTTTATGGCACAGACGGGTTCATGATACAGACTTACCATGATATCCCGGCTTCTGTTTCTGGGCCACTGCCGATCACATTATCGAAGAGCGGGGGAAAACTTAACCTAACCGGACAGGTGGTTGGGTTCAGATCAAACGGAGTCAGCTATTCATCAACAACCTCAGAAACGCTGGTTCTGAATCCATACTCTTACCAGCCAATCGACATGACTAACGGCACTTTCACCTCAATGAATGGAAGCATATCTCTGGTTAAGGCACTTTATATTAGAGCTTTGAATTACACACTCACAACACCTTACAGCAATTCGATGGTTCTCTTTCTTTATAGGGGGATGAACGGTACACTTCTAAATTCCACAAAGATTCTTTCTCTGTCCAGCTGGTATTCTTCTGGCGGATACCTGAAAGTTTCCACTAACCATAGGTCAATATATATAACGGAAGCAGCAAGCGTCCTGTCAATTAACAGCATAATATTTGATTCTCTTGGCCTCCAGGTTGCGTCATAGATCCCAGTATAGGAGCCGGATTTCTTATATAATCCCTAAAATATTTATCTGAATCTTGTTCTGTAAAGGTTTTTAAATCCTATTTTCCTATCATTTTCATGTTTCAGAAAAAATATGAGCTTACAGTGGACAAGATTTTTTATTCCTCTGTGAGAAACAATCCGGACCAGGTTATCTGTTACAAAGACAGAAGAATCACATATCGGGAATTCAGGGAGAAAGTCTATGCACTTGCCAGAGGTCTTCTGAAAGCAGGTCTGCAGAAAGGGGAAAAGGTTGCAGTTCTTGAATGGGATGACCTGAATTACTTGATGCTCTATTATGCAATTCCACTCGCTGGAGGAGTTCTGCATACTGTAAATATCAGGTACTCCCCTGAACTTATTTTCTACACGATGCAACATGCCGGAGACAGGATAGTAATTATCAGGGATGAGTTTGTGCCGCTTATCTCACCGAGCATTGGGCTTTTCCAGGGAGTTAGGACCTGGATAGTTTCCGGTGATTCCGATACACCTTCAGCAAATATTGATGGGGCTTTATTCCTGGGGAATCTATTTGAAAAGGATGAGTCAATCAAGCTTCCTGAACTTACTGAAGATGATCTTTGCACCATATTTTACACCTCAGGAACCACTGGCATGCCAAAGGGGGTTACATTTACCCACAGGCAGATAATCCTTCACACACTGGGTATGGCCGTGGCACTCTCTGATGAACCTATAAATCTGAAGAGCACAGATGTCATAATGCCAATAGTGCCCATGTTCCATGTCCATTCGTGGGGGGTTCCTTACATGGCTATTATGAAGGGTATGAAGTATGTCCTACCCGGAAGGTATGATTTCGATTCACTGCCTTCTCTGATGGAAAAGGAAAAGGTCACTGTCAGTATGATGGTGCCTTCAATTCTTTACATGCTGATGGCAAAAAAAGAGAATCAGGAAATTCTGAAAAAACTGAATCTCAGGGTTACAATCGGCGGTGGTGCCCTCCCAAAGGGACTGGCGGAAAAAGCAAGATCACTTGGCATGGAGGTTGGTGCAGGCTATGGAATGTCCGAGACCGCACCTATTCTCACTCTCGGCCTTTATACAACAGAGGTCATGTCAATGTCTGATTCCCAGAAAGAGAGTTTCAGAATAAAGACAGGGATACCAATACCTCTGGTGGATCTCAGGGTTGTAGACAGGGATGGGAAAGATGTGCCTTATGACGGTAAAAGTATAGGCGAAATCGTTGTAAGGGCACCATGGCTTACGTCAGAATACTTCAATGATCCAGAAAACACCAAAAAGCTCTGGAAGAATGACTGGCTGAATACAGGTGACCTTGCGGTAGTCGACGATCATGGTTACATAAACATAGTGGACAGGGAGAAGGATGCTGTCAAATCTGGGGGTGAATTCATTCCAACTCTGATACTTGAAGACGTTATAAGCACATATCCTGGAGTTGCAGAGGTTGCAGTAGTTGCGAGAAGGGACGAGAAGTGGGGAGAAAGGCCGGTGGCATTCATTTCTGGCCTTAAAGAGCTGAACAAAGAAGCCTTAAGAGGGCACCTTATGAACTATGTTCAGTCAGGAAGAATCTCAAAATTCTGGATACCGGATGATTTCTTCCAGATTGAGTCCTTCAATAAAACAAGCACAGGGAAGATTGACAAGAGATCACTGAGGGCTAGCCTTTCATCCTGAGCTTTGAACTGCCTTCACCACTTCCCTTATCCCATCATCAATGTGGATGAAGGAATCCAGGAGTGGTTTGGCAGCGTGAAGATCTTCAGCTTCAGGAAGAACGTAAGGCTTCGTTTCAGTGGCAATTTTTTTGCCTGTTATAGTTTCTACCTTCCTAAGTAGTTCCATAACTGAGGTTCCTGTACCTGTTCCCACCTCCAGCTCTCTTTCGGTGTATCTACCCATTATTGTGTTAAGGATTATTTTAGAGACATCCCTTACATGAATGAAATCTCTTCTATGGCTACCATCCCCGTAAATCACTGCAGAGGAGCCTTCCACTGCAGCCTTTGAGAAAAGATATACAGCTCCTTTTCTGCTTGTTGGCCCGTAGACATTGTAAAACTTAAGTATATATGAACCAGTGCCGAACAGGTTATTGTAAAGATTTAACCATTCAACTATCTGTTTTTTGGAAAGAGAATATGGGTTCGTTGCCTCCATAACTGAACCTGAGGTGGGAAATATCATGACTGACCCGTCAATTCTAGATTTCTCTATTAGTTTCATGGAAAGACCCATGTTGTCCTCATAATATTCATAGGGCTTCTCAAGAGATTTTCTTATTAGAGTTCTGGCTGCAAGATGAACTATGAAATCATATGTTTCGGCGGGAAAAGCATCTCCAAGATCAAAACCATTAACGCTGAGCCCTGACTCTTTCAGATCAGAAAATACCTGAGTACCTATGAACCCCTTATGGCCTGTGACAAGAACCTTCATTGTTTTCCTATCTTTATGTTAATTGATCTATTAATTTTAATCTCAATTTCTGTCTGCCTTGGATGTCTATCAAGGAAAAAATGAAAGAATGCACCAAAACTCTTTAATAATTAGAGAAGATGAAAAAGAGACTTGATCCTATTCACACTGTACCTGGTACTGGCTGCACTGACACTCACTTCATTGATCTATTTTCTAGTCAATGCAATAATCTCCTGGAAATATTCCAAGCCAATGGAGAAAGTCGAGTCCAGGCCGGAGGATATAACTATCCTTGTTCCGGTATATAACGAAGACCCGGAAATTTTTAACGAGTGCATGCAGGCTGCAAAGGATCAGGGATGCCCTGTAATAGTTGTCGGTGACTCCTGTGATGAGCCATATAGAAGTATTGCAGAAAAGCATGGAGCCAGATTTATTCTGCAGGAGATCAGAGGGGGTCAGAAAAAGGCAATTGAAAGAGGCATGCATGAAGTTTCAACCCCTTTGACTTTGCTTATAGACAGCGATACTATACTCCCAGATGGTGCAGCTGTGGCAATGGCATCAAACTTCAGGCCAGAGGTAGGTGGCGTAGGCCCAAATCTGGTTGTGAAGAACACTGGACAGCCCCAGGCTTATGGGGCAGAATTCATAGAAAGATCAAGGGAGGTTGTTTACAGGGCTATGTCTGTGCATAATGCTGTATTGCACCTTGATGGAGCATGCATAATGTACAGGACAGAGATAATCAAACCACTTATCCTTTCAGGAGAATTTGCCAATCTGAGGGTTGCTGGAAAGCATACAATGCTTGGTGAAGACTGGCAGCTTGCCATGCATACGATTCAGAGTGGATACAAGCTGGTGAAGGATTATGATGTCGAAGTAATAACCTACCCACAGAAAACAATGAAGAAGTTTTTCCTTCAGAATATTAGGTGGTCAAGGTCCGAGTGGATCCGATTCGGCCGTGAACTTAAAACAGGGAATGTCTTCAAAGCTGGAAAATTCTACTCTTTTGAACTTATTTATTCATACATGCTTCCTCTTATAGCGCTGGCACTGATTCTCATAAGGGTATATGCTTTCTTCTCCAATCTCTCAGGCCCTGAATTCCTTCTTGATGTCATCAGAGGAGCTTTCCTCCTGAACAAAGGTGAACTTTCCTCCATTCTTTACGGCAAAATATCCTTTGGAATGGGAAGTGATATCGGTTCATTCATTTTCCTTGGCACTGTTTTAAGCAATATCAAGAAAGAAAGGCTAAGGACACTTGGTTACGGCGCTCTGGCTTCCGGAATACTCTTTGTGACAATGATATACGGACTGTTGACGTTCTGGAAAACCACAAAGTGGCTTACTCGATAATCTGTTTTGCAATTTCTGCAAAATCTATTTATCTTGAAGGGTTTACCAATGCAGGAGATGAGTGATATCACTTTTGACGAAGAGGACGATGACTTCGCAACTTCCGAAGAGGAGCTGAAGGATTATCTTGAAAAGCTCAGGGTAAAGATCAACATATTCGGAGCAGGGGGAGCTGGATCGAACACAATCAACAGACTCATGAAGGAAGGCATAAATGGCTCAACACTTATAGCCTGTAATACTGACGCAAAACATCTCCTGAAGATAAAGGCCAATCACAAAATCCTTTTGGGAAAAAATCTCACGAGAGGCCTTGGCTCAGGTGCAGAACCAAAGGTAGGTGAACAGTCCGCAAAAGAATCAGACAGGGACATTATGAAATATCTGTCAGGGACAAACATTGTTTTCATAACCGCTGGCCTTGGGGGAGGGACTGGAACAGGGGCAGCACCCTATATTGCTTCAAGGGCAAAGGATAGCAATGTTCTCTCTATATCAGTGGTAACGCTTCCATTCAAATCCGAGGGCAGAAAAAGAATGGAGAATGCAGAATACGGGCTTTCAAGGCTATTGAGGAACTCTGACAGCGTAATAATAATACCCAATGATAAGCTCCTTGAGCTTGTCCCGGATCTGCCGCTTGAGAAGGCATTCCGTTTTGCGGATGAGATCATAGTAAAGTCCATTACTGGAATATCCGACCTTGTAACTAAACCGGGCCTGATCAACCTGGATTTCAATGACCTTAGGACTGTAATGAAGAATTCAGGCCTTGCCATGATAGGGATGGGGATGTCTGATGACGAGGCTGGTGAAAGAATAGAAAAGGCTGTTGAAAAAGCAATAAATTCGCCTTTTCTTAATCTGGACCTTTCTGGGGCCACTGGCGTCATCATCAACGTGACAGGGGGCAGAGATCTTCAGCTTGAAGAGGCCAGCAGCGCAGTGGAGATGATAAGGAAAAAAGTGGGAAAACATGCCAGGATTATATGGGGCGCTACTGTTGATCAGAAATATGACGGCACAGTGGAAATACTCATAGTTGCCACCGGTTTGCCAAACCCATATAGAAGAGTGGATTCA
The DNA here is from genome assembly GCA_021802365.1 of Thermoplasmata archaeon. Next base: position 26,194 of record JAKAAJ010000009.1, read on the forward strand.
GATAGGAACAATGAAGACGATATTGATACAGTCTCCTAATTAGCTTGGCCTGTTAAAAAATTAATTTAAACATCGTGGGAATTCAGGTATATCAGGTCTTTGAAACCTGATGATAATGGAGAAATAAAGATGGAACAAATCAGTGTCAGTGATCTGAAGGGAATATCGGCACAGATAAGAAAGAGGGTCATAGAGATGGTCTATTCCGCCAAAAGCGGTCATCCTGGAGGCTCTCTGAGTATTGCAGACGTTCTCACGGTTCTTTATTTCCGTGAGATGAATATTGATCCTCTCAAACCCGATGATCCGGATCGTGACAGGCTTGTATTGAGTAAGGGACATGCCTCTCCTGGCTTATATGCGACCCTTGC
>JAKAAJ010000058.1 GCA_021802365.1 Thermoplasmata archaeon
TGAATTATTTGCAACATTGAGAAGAGTGGCATTTGTGTATGCTCCACTTATGGTATAGCCGTTTCCTTGGAGTATTGAATTTGAGGCCAGGAATTTCAGGGAACCGTTGATGTTTTCTGTTATCTGATAGACATTTCCTGAGTGTGAAATTTCATTGCCAGACGGGCTGACTGTACCATTGCCATAAATTGTAATATTACCGTAGAACTGGGACCCCGAGGCAGAATAAAGATCGTAATCATAATGGAGCTGTGTCTGCTGTAATGAAATGGCCGATCCAGTGCTCAAAACAAATGAAAATACTATCACGGATGCAATTAATTTAATATTCACAACTAGTGGTAAAATACTTAACATAATAATTCATGTAAAAAAGAAAATCTGAATCTTTCTGCTTACTAATACATGAGATATCTCTCACCCGGAATGCACTAATAAAGGGTTCGGAATAAATTTTTGAACTTGAGAAATGTTTTAATACTTGTGTTTACAGTCCCAATGGTGAAAAACTCAATAATCGCAATTATTGTTGCGGTAGTCGTAGTTGCAGGAGGAATTGGATACCTGGCTGCCAGGGATCCGGGCCTATTTTCTGCTAAGTCCTCCAGCTCAGCTCTTCCTGATACTTCTCCAGGAACAAGAATTGTCTCTCCCTCTGAAATCAACCAGTCTATGTCAGGCCACTGGATCGAGGTTCTTAACGTCACTGTTGGCGTTTCAAACCTCAGTTCACTGAGTTCAGTAATGGAAACGCTTACAGGCGACTCCCAGATGCAGCAGAATGTATCCGATCTTCACATTAATTATGCGCAGGCAGCTGCCTTTGTCTCATCCAACGGCAGTTCTATGGCTGTTGCATATGCATCATTCAGTTCGGTACAATTTGCCAACCTTACTAACAGCTCCTTATTGGCAAATATATCCAGAGATGACGTTAGCAACCTTTCCTTTGGTGTTACAGACGGTTCGTTCTATGCCTTTGCGTATGCGAAAACCAGCTCCAACTACACCGCTGTATTTTACGACCTATATTCAAATTATTTCATAATTGGAGTTTATCATGGAACAAAGAACAGAACTCTCAGCGATTTCACCAATCTTGCCTCATTTGAGATCTCGATTCTAAACTCATTTAAACTGAATTTTGCAGCAACCGAACATTTGGTTTCCACTGCAACTGTAGAGAGTGATTTCTCTACATCCTACAGAAGCATGTTCAACATGAGCATGTATTTCATAAGCCCCAGGAATGCATTTTCAACATTGGAAAATTATTCCTCTATGTTCCAGGGGGGTAATTCACAGGGGGAAAATACATATTCAGGAATTCTCAATGCAACGGATAATGGGACCTCTCTTGCAGGTTTCGGGCTTGAGTCTTTCCACTCAGACCTCAATAATAGCACACTTGCGCTGGGCTACATGAAGGGAACAAACTCGTCATTCCCGTCACAGATCTACGCTAACATAACTAAATCGCTCAATCAGTCACTAATGCTGTCCGGTTCAGGCAGTACAATTGTGAATTATACCTATGACGGTATGACCTTCTTTGTTCTGAATATCTCGCTGGAGAAGGGGACAAATATAACATTCTCAATTGGAGTTAAGGGGGACTACCTTGTTGCGTCTGCTGTTATAGCGCCTTCATCGATGAATTCAGCAGTTAGGAATCTCATGCAGGGGGAGTCATCAATCCTTTAAAGGCAGTAATGTAATCATGCATACATTTAAAATTCGGCTTTAATTTTATATAAGCACCCCCTCATTTTTATATTCAATTTATTTAACTCATTGTTGAATTCAAGATACGTTTATCTTTCTGTATATCTGGCAAGATTCGTCTACGGGTTGAACTGGTTTTCAACCTCCACAACGTTGCCATTCATTTCCGAATCACTTCATCTTGATCCTCTCCAGACAGGTTTCATCGGTACTGCATTCTATCTTGGCCTGATCCCCTTTCAGTTCATTGGTGGAGCCATTGCCTCGCAGTTCGGCCCAAAGAGGACTGCAGTTGCAGGGCTGGCAGTTATGGGTGTTTTCTCAATTCTGAGTGCATACTCCTCATCGTTCTTTGAGATATCCCTCTTCAGGTTCTTCACAGGCTCTGGTGCAGCAATGTTTTCCTCTCCAGCACTGGCATTGATTGGAAATCTTAGCCTTACTGAAAGAAGAGCTTCTATAACCGGACTTTATAACACAGCTTTCGGTGTTGGCTCAGGAGCTGGAATCCTTATGGGTATTCTTTTTGCCTACCCACATGGCTGGGCAGATCTTCTGGCTCTGGATGGGGCGCTTGGTCTTGTTATGTCCATTATAGTTTATGTCTCAACTATGAAAATATCATTTAAGAGTAATGGTACAGGCAATATCAGCGGAAGTGCAAGGAGATTCTTTTCCGGAAAAGTATATTTCCTTTCAGTTTCAGCTGCAATTTCCACCATAGCTGAGGCAGTTATAGGACAGGAATTTGTATACTACAGTTCTATCAGATTTGGGCTCCCGGAGGCATATTCTGCCATTACAGTTGCAAGTTTCATGCTTACAGGACTGGCAGGAGGTACAATACTTTCCCGCCACTTTGATAATTCCAGGTCCTCCTTCAGATATTACACCTCAATGGTGGTTCTTGAATCGGCCCTGTTTCTTGTCATGCCACTTGCCATTTCCTTCCTGACCTCACTTATACTGATTTCACTGATGGGGATACTTACCTCTGCATGTCTTTCCATTCTATATTCCCTTGTTATGAAATCGGGAAAGAGGGAGGATTCTTCCATGTACCTGGGGTTGAACAACTTTATCCAGAAGATTGTCTCTTTCAGTACTCCTGCTCTGTTCATATTTCTGGGAACTCTCTACGGCTTCACATTTTCCTGGGATATTCTGGGTATTGCGGGGATAGCGGCTTTTCTAATATTCGCGGTTAATGAAAAATATGAACCAGTGTTCTCCACAGGCATGGGGATTCAGGAATCATGAGTTAACCCTTATGTTAAATACTTGAATATCATTAGTATAATACTTAAGATGTCAGCAGATGTGCCGATCACAAGAAAGGAGAGGGACTGTGTCATCGCCATAGGTAAGCATTCAAACGGTCCATTTCCAGTAAGACTGGTTGATCTATCTAAAAATATGGGCATAAAGACTCCAACTGCCCTGAATCTTGTTAAGAGGCTTGAGGAGAAAGGCCTGGTTCTGGACGACAAGGGGATGATCATTCTCACCAGTGCTGGAGAGTCCAAGTTCACGGAGATTCAGGAAATACACCGTATAATTGAAACGCTTATGGTCAAGTATGGAGTTGATATAAGCAGGGCCTGCGCCATCAGCCAGCATATTGATTTCCTTATGGACCATGGCTCTGTTGATACCATATTCGAGAAACTTGGAAAACCATCAATATGTCCGCATGGGCAGACAATAGAACAGAGCCACTGAGCAGTTCTGATATCAGGTGTTTCATAAATATTAAATACGTTAGTATAATACTAACTCCGTTATATGACAGATAAGACTTCTGCTCTGGATACTCAACCCTCAAAATTCAGATTGAGGAGCTCTCAGGTTGGAGTATGGGGTGCCATTGCAGAGGAAATATCGGCTATGGCTCCTGCATGTGATACGGTTGCATTCATGACCTCTGCAGCAGCTTTTGCGTTCTTTCTGACACCTCTGGCTTTTCTGATCGCCACACTTACAATGTTCCTTGAGGTAAACACGCTCTATCACCTTTCAAGAAGGCATGCCAGTGCCGGCGGTTATTATGGATACATTGGAACAGCTTTCGGGCCCACTCCTGCAATAACATCCGGACTCCTTTACGTTATGTACCAGATTGCCAGCACGGCTGCCATACCTGTATATGTGGGTGGTGTAGTCCTCCCGGGCGTTCTGGAGCTGTTTCTCGGAATTTCACTTCCCGGATGGATATGGATACCCTTCATACTTGTGTTCATCCTTGCCCCAATCACACTTGCAATCTTTGGTATAAGACCACAGATGAAATACATAAGGATAGCCGCCTTCTTTGAGGTCATATTTCTGGCGGTGCTTTCACTTGTAATAATACTGGAGGCAAAGGACAACACTCTGGCTGTGTTCAATCCATTCACGAAGTCTCAGGTTTTCAACAGCGTTGGTGGACCACTCAGTGGGCTGGGGCTCGGAATGATCTTCGGCCTTACAAGCTTCATTGGATACGGAGGATCCGCCCCTCTTGGAGAAGAGGCAGTTAACAGCAGAGCAATTACAAAGAGCCTTGTTTTCGGACTCGTAATAGTAGGTATAGTCCTGACCGAAGTTGCCTATGCCCTGACCGTTGGATGGGGCGTCTCATTGATGAGTACATTCGCTACGGCCAATATTCCCGGTATACTTGTTGCGACGGCATACACGGGCGCGGCAGGAGGAATAATGCTATCACTGGTTGCATTCAATTCTGCTTTTTCTGATTCTGTTGCAATGCAGTCCAATGCTGGAAGGGTCTATTTTGCAATGGGAAGGGATGGGGTTCTTCCCTCATATTTTGCCCAGCTGCATGAAAAATATGTCACTCCTCATAAGGCGTTGCTTTTCATCGGTACCATGGCATCTCTCCTTGCCATTGGTGGGACTGCAATTGTGGCTGTTCTGATGCATGAGTCAATTCTCAACCTGTTTATGCTGTCATCTTCAGATTCCACAGTATCCACGGTTCTGGGCAATTCATTCAATCTTCTTACTACGCTGGCCCTCTTCGGTCTCATTATTACCCACATCCTGCTGAATACCAGTGTGATGACACTATTTTACAGGCTGAAGGAGAAACACCATGGCATATACAACTTCATTCATGTCGCTGAACACTATGTTCTGCCGGTTGTTGCCACAGTTATATTTGCATGGGTTCTCTATGAATCCATATACCCCCCTGTCTTTCCAATTACTGAGGCAGTCCTGGCAGCCATTGCTTACCTTATATTTGCTCTTTATTATGCGAGGATGATCGTGAGAAAGAAACCTGAAGTCGCAAGAAGAGCAGGAAAATCTGTCAATCTGGTGGAGGAGGAAAAACTTGAACAGAATACCAATTAGAATGGATCTTGCATTCTATGGGGGAAAGAAGGGGACCCTGAAACTGTTTGAAGATTCTCTAGAATTTGCAGGCTGGAAAGGTTCCTCGGCTTCCTGGGATACTGCTTCCATAAAGGAAGTATCATTTATTAAAACTGCTACAACAACTTCCACGCTTTTCATTGATGGAAATGAGATTACAGTATGCAGGGCACACCTCTGGGCGGCAGATATAAATAAAATAAGGAAAAATGCAGGTACCACTGTTAGTTAAGGATTTATTTTATCCAGCGTTATTAATGAATGCACCTTCTGATCCATGAAATACCCTGTGATTTCCAGATTCTGAGCTCATTTTCTCATTTGTCAGACACATCGAAATCCTGATTTATCCGAAATCTATTGATATTTCATGGAATTTCCAGCAAAAATAGGAAAAAAGTATACTGTACAGATTCCCAAGAACATAAGAGAGTATGAAGACCTGAAGGAAGGTGATCAGGTAGTTATAATGATACAGAAAAAAGGTTCAATTGAAGCTTCGAAAAGGAGACTGGAGGAACACTGGTCAAGGATGTCCTCCTGAATTCTCTTTTTTACTAGAATGCAATTCATTCAATCATTTTATGATCCATCAAAGAAGGACACATCATAAAACCTCATGAACATTGAATTCTCCCTGTTCTGATCATGAAAAGTCTGTCCGCTATCTGTAAAATACTGTAGAAAGGTTAGATAAGCATCTGAAGTTATGAATTATCCTGGATGTTAAGTTAGGTGCAAAACCATACCTTAATCCACAACTTCAGGTAACAGCCAGATTATTTATGAGAACTTTTCTGTGCATTAACCGCCTTCCATATTTTTTCTGGTTTAAGAGGCATATCTATATGCCTTATTCCAAGAGGTGAGAGTGCATCCATGACGGCATTTACCACAGCTGATGGTGCAGCAATTGTACCTGCCTCACCTACTCCCTTCACACCTATCGGATTATGGGGGCTGGGTGTTTCGGTAAAATAGCTCTCTATGACCGGCATCTCTACTGCCGTGGGCATCGCATAGTCTGAAAGTGATGCAGTAAGAAGTGTTCCAGAGTCATCAAACACAGTCTCCTCATAGAGAGCCTGAGCCAGACCCTGAGCAATTCCCCCATGGATCTGCCCCTCCACTATCATTGGGTTAATCTGCTTACCGCAGTCATCAACTGCCACATATCTTCTGATCCTGATCTTAAATGTTTCCGGATCAACCTCAACCTGGCAGATGTGAGTTCCGAACGGGTAGACGAAGTTCTCAGGATCAAAGAAACTTGTGTTTTCAAGTCCCGGTTCCATTCCCTCCGGCACTTCGCCTTCACCAGCAGCATATGCCGCAAGTGCCACATCCGCCATTGTTCTGAAATGTTCCATGTCACCCTGCGGATGGAATTTACCCCCTTCGAATACAACATCCAGTTCAGGGATGCCCAG
>JAKAAJ010000059.1 GCA_021802365.1 Thermoplasmata archaeon
CTGTTTGACATAAGTTCAATTTCCGTAGGCTCAGTAAGGTTGACAAAGTTCCCAGGCAGGGACTTGCTGGCAATATCATAATAAAGGGCACCTTCAGATGAGGATAATATGCTGCCATTTCCTGATACTGTGGAGTTTGACATTGAGCCTAAAGGTGTGGAAAAGTTCCATACATTGTCTATGAAATATATGTTGTTATCAGTAGTGTTGAAAAAAGCCACATCCTGGACCCAGTAGACAAATGTGCTTCCCTGGTAGAAGAATTTGAGGTTAAGATTGAGCTGAAATGATAGATTTTTTCCCTGTGAGCCGGATACCTCCAGTTGATTGATACCAATCTTTCCAAGAAATGAAGTTGAGGAATATGAGTAAGAACCATTTGCAGAAACCCCTGCATCGGCTATCCCGATCGGGCTGGCAGATGAGCCAACGGAACGGGATTCGATTGATGATTCCTTTACTGCAATATTATTCGTAGTGTAAGGTGAGCTGTGGGAATTCTCAGAGGAGATGTTCTGGCCGCTTCCGTTGGCTGTGAATGATGAAGATAAAATAATAACTGCAACAAATATGGAAACAGCAATAGCAGCTACTGCTTTTTTGTTCTTAGCCACATTCCTCATCCTTTCCCTCTAATCCCAATTTATCCCAGCTTTTATTCCCTTTGCCGTTTCCCCTAAACAGGTCATGTTATATGGGTAATTTGGTACAAATAATTGATCAGCAAAATATTCAATAGGAATTAGAAGAGAATTCTCACTTTCCAGGACCCCTTTTCCTGCATCACATCATTCTTGAGTCCTCGTGATGTTATTTCAGCTGCTGCTCTCTCAGCTTCTGAATACTTGGCAAAGCTCAAGTATACTGAGTCCAGGCCAAATTCCGGCATAACAGACTGCCCGGCCAGTATATCTTCCAGCTTCTGCATTGCGGATGTGAAGTCTGACTCACTTATCCTCATCTTTCCTGACCTTATGCGCTGAACTCCAGCCTCTATAATTCCAGAAGATGTTATCCTGTTAACTTTTCTCCTAATTCGGCTCTGGGAACCAGCAAAGCTTGATGCTACAACCACTGCACCCACAATCAGCACTATTAATGAATAATCATGATTTAGTGTGTAGAGAAGAACCCCTACTAGCAATAATATCAGGCCGGCTATCATTCTATATGGAGTCATTTATATGCAGAGTAGCCCAATTATATGAATTAAAGTTTTCTTTAGAATTAACATTTGAAGGAAACCATATTATTTTCTAACAAACAGGGGAATCTTTTCATGGGAAGTGACCCACGTTTTCCCTTCCGCACTTGCATTTCCAGGATAGGCAAACCAGTCACCCTCTGGCAGATATATTTCCCGAGACCTTGCTGATTCGTATATCTGAGGCGCGACCATAATGTCCCTTCCAAGCATATACTGATCATCTATAAGGTAGGTTTCCGGGTCATCTGGGAAATTATAGAAGAGTGGCCTGACCATTGGATGACCGTGCCTGTGCGCTTCACTGGCTGATTCAATTAATTTGCCCATGAAGTGGTACCTTGTTTCAATTGCCTTTTTTATGCGTTCCTTGTAAAACGATGGAAGTTTGTATATCTCCTGATCATTCCCTGCCTTGATCTTATGATTCCTGTAAAGGGGGAACAGAACAGCCATTTCATAATACCTGCACAGAAGCTCATTGTCAGTTTCACCCCAGAACCCACCTAAATCGCAACCGGAATAGGGCATACCGGAGAGCCCAAGATTGAGGACCATGGAAAGCTGCAATTTCAAGTCCTCATAGGATGCTTTGTTATCCCCTGTCCATATGGCCGCATATTTCTGGCATCCGGCATAAGCAGACCTGGTAAGAATGAATGGCCTTTCCACCTTCTGTCTCATAGCCTCGTATGTCGCCTGGCACTGAAAATAAGGGAAAAGGTTGTGAACATAGTCATCTTCTATCCTGGTTCCATCATCCATAATATGAACGGCCTCTGGATCCATGTTCCCACCTCTGGACCCATATCTTGAATCTTTTCTTGTGGATGGCTCATTCATATCCAGCCATATTCCTTGGAAGCCGTTTTCCATGAATTTAGCCACCATATCCCCCCATTTCTTCCTGGCGCTTTTCCTTATAAAGTCAGGAAATGCGACCTCTCCTGGCCATACATAGTCTGTGTATACAGATGATTCCGAGTCTTCTATATAATCTCCAAGAAATTCCCTGAAAACACCGTAATTCTGATCGAATTTAACCCCGGGGTCAATTATTGGAACTATCTCAATTCCCTTCGACCTCATTTCATTGACCATTCCTTTCATATCCGGGAATCTTTTGCTGTCTATTGTGAAAATACGATAACCGTCCATGTAATCAATGTCCAGATATGCTGCTGAAACCGGAAACTCATCAATGTAATTTTGAACCACAGATTCCAGTGATCTCCTTGGAAAATATGACCATCTTGAGATCTGATGCCCAAGAGCCCATTCCGGAATCTCGAAAGGCTTTCCAGTCAGCGTAGTATACCATTCCAGAGCCTCCTCTGGATTCTTCCCTTCATGAAGGAAAAACTCCATATTTTTAATGTTGACCGTTACCTTTACCTTATCGTATTCTTCTGCGCCGAAATCGAAATCACATCTCCCAAATGAATTTATTAGAACACAAACTGATGACTTCCTGTTGACAATCATAAATACAGGGATTGCTGAATAAATGGTATTCTTCAGGTCATTGTAATCCCATGCGGTGGAAGTGATAGAACTGAACTTTGTCCGGTTTCTCCTCATTCTCAGAGGTGTTTCGCCAAGGCCGAAAATATGATCACAATCGTTCAGGTCGATAAGCAGTTTCAGGTTGCTTCCTTCCCTCTGACAGGTAACCTTTCTTCCATTCAGATCAAGTATCCCTGACTCTTCAGATAAAATTGTGAGCATGTGACTTTTATCTCTGAATGAAAGGAGGCCTTCAGAGATACCTGATGTTATTTCCAGCTCACTTTCATTCTTGTAATAATACAGTTCCATCTTCCAACAATGGATTTGAGATGAATAAGTCTTTCATAATGTTCCGAAAAAAGCTATGAACTCCTTTCACCTATTATCTGTTTTATTTAATGTGCGGATGAATTATAAAATGGCCAATTTTAATGCCGGTATTTATTATTATTGAACCTGTATAGTACAGATACATCCAGAGGAAAGTCACAGCCACCCCTAGCAACCATCTGAGTTTTATCTGACCAGAATAAAACATTAAGGCAAGGATAAGCACAGAAAAAACCATGATTGCTCGATTGGCATTTTTAACAATTTTTTCATCCTCTGGGCTAAGAGAATGACCAGTGTAAAACCTACCAACACCGTAGCATTTTGCACATATCTCTTTGCCATTTTCCGTGTAGCCTCTGCCAAGGCATTCATGGCATTCTATCCAGTCTCTCAACATATGCACATTGAAGTTGAAGGATAAATACTTATGCCAATTGAAGCATGCTGGAAATCAGGAATTAACAGGCATCTGGAAAATCCCCTATTTGAGGTAAAGAAATTGTCATTGGAAGATTCTGGTAACAAAGTTACCCAGCATATGGCTAATGAAAGAACCTATCTTGCCTGGGTAAGGACCGGGATATCAATAATTGCACTAGGCTTTGTTGTGTCCAAATTTGGCATCATAATAAGAGAGCTGGTTCCGAATTCTCCTCAGACAAACAGCCACCTTTCCACAATAGTTGGCGTATTTCTTGTGGTAGCCGGCGGTTTTATGCAGCTTCTGGCCCTCAGAAGTTTTGTAAGAAACAGAAATAGTATAGAAAAGGGAGATTTCTCAGCACCAAGATGGCTTGAAATATCTGCAGGTGCAGTTACATTTGCAGTAGCAATTGTTCTGGTGGCATATCTTCTCATTTCAGTTTGAAATTATCCCTGACGAAAAATTCAAAATGCATTTACGTTCGGATGTTCTGATTATCCAACAGTTTCATATGGCTCCGGCAGAGAAGGTAACTGCAATTTTAAGCTCATAAATAAACAGAAATTAAATTTTAGGCATGATTACTGCTATAACAGTGTATCTTTTTCATCTCCGGGACATATCCTCCGGGCAGGCTTCTTCCCAATCTCAAAGTGATTAATGTTTTAAATTTCTCCATCAGGGGCATGAATTCAGTTCCTGTCTTTTCTTAGCTCCTCCCTGAATCTGACAAGATCCTTTGGCTTAACCTGAAGTATGAAGCTCCCCACATAATTACATTCATTGCATCTGTATACCTCTCCAGTAATGCCACCCGCTGTCCAGCTTATCTTTGTAGAGCCACATTTTGGACACACTGTTATCTCTTCCATAATTTTTAGAACCCAATCTGTTATCTTAAGGCTTTCCATGGTTTTCCCTGCAATTTTATAAAAAAGCCATTTATCATGGTAATTTAAGAAATCACAGGATCAGGTACATGCTTTATATTGAAATTCCCCTAATTCTGAATCCTGGCTAGTTCATGTAGAGTTCTGTATTTCTTTTTCTGGCCTTGCCTTCTTTCCGGAGCTGTGCCTGAACGCAATTATTACCAAAGCTGCTAATATGCCAAAAATTGCACTTACAATATATGGCGATCCTATGGATACGGAACCAAACAGGAATCCGCCTATACCTGGCCCGATTGTGTTAGCCAATGATGTTGCAGATTGTGATATTCCCAGAGTTGCACCCCTTGCCACTGAAGACCTCTGGCTCAGTATTGAAATTACAGGGGTCTGGAACAGGCTGTATCCTAAATTCAGGATGGTTAAACCTCCAAGAACAAAATATTCCCCTGGGGTTGCGTAGAGTATTAAGAACCCCAGGGAGAAGAAAATCATCGCGAATCCGGAGGCCCTTATTTCTCCGGACTTCCTTGAAATGAATGGTATCAGAATGAACTGGAATGCTGCCTGTTCCAGGCCTAGTATCAACAGAACTATCCCCACCTCAAGTGAGGCCCACCCAAATAGATCCTCCCCATAGTATGCCAGTGTGGCCTGCATTATTGCAAACCCCATTCCTACAAATACCAGACCTAGAAAAAGAAACCCGCCTCTTTTCGCCGCACTGGAAATCTGCCTTAAGAAATTCATTCCGCGAGTTGGAAGGTCGATCCTTGATTCCTTTAAGCGTAAAACAAGGACTAGGTTTGTGAATGAAAGTAGTGATGTCAGGTATATAACTGTCCTGAATCCCAGAAACGAAAGAATACCCCCAAGTGCAGGCCCTATGACGAAACCCATTCCAATTGCGGCCCCGATTATTCCTATTGCTTTAGTTCTGCTTTCTGGATCTGTCCTGTCAGAGACCATTGAATAAATTACTGTCAGGTTAGCAGAAGTCCCACCACTTATCAATCTTCCCAGGAAAAGAAATAGAAGCGATGGGGCACTTGCAAAGACAATATATCCTGCAATTTCTCCTGCCAGACCAATTATGAGGATCTTTTTTCTTCCATATCTATCGGAAAGAGAACCAAGGATTGGAGACATAATCAGCTGGGCAACTGAATATGCTGCCAGAAGCATAGAGAATTCAAAAGGAGACGCACCCAGCCTTTGAGCATAATATGGTGCTATAGGTATGATTATGCCGAAACCAATGAAATCAATAAAAGCAGTGAAAAACAGGGGAAACACTGCTGTGAAACTACTTGATTCCCTCTTCATGAATCAGGCAAATCTCTCACGCTTAATACCTGCTTATCAATACTTTTTTGATATCTCCTCTTTCAGGTATAATGCAAAAAAGTAAAGGAACCACCTGCAAGACAGCATGTTCTCATTTTATATTAAAATCTGAAACACTATTGATAGAATGTTTAATATGTTTCTTTTCATTACCTATCGATTCTATTGATTTTTATGCAATACACTAAATTTGAGAAAGCAAGGATTATCGGGGCCAGAGCACTCCAGATCTCCATGGGCGCCCCGGTATTAATTGAAATACCAAAAGGAATGATGGACCCTGTTGACATAGCAATGATGGAATTCACTAACGACGCCATACCTATAACAATTAAAAGGGAAAAGAAAGACTGAATTTTCTGGATTTATTTTAGAATTCCCCCCACATTTTTTCCTTGGTGTAAATATGATTGAAACTCATGATCTCCAAGGAGCCCTTTCTATTTTAATCATGTAATCCTGGGAAATTGTTTGATCAAGATTCCATCAGTTAAAGAATCCCTTAATGTATTATATAAAACGCTCTCTAATGCCACTGCCAGAAAGTGTTATATAGGGTTCTGCTATAAGAGGGACTACGCACAATTGGGATGAGAATCCTGATTGTATCAGTCATAAGGCGAAAGGGTGACGGACCTTTTGGTCAGAATGACCCCGGATTTCCATGACTGGTAAAAATGGAGTTGTGAGTTTGACTCACTTCTGACAGGGAGTTTAATGGTGCAAACTATGGCCCGCCAATTTATAATATTATAAAAACAGGATTAACTCCGGTTGATCCTGCCGGCGGCCACTGCTATCAGGTTTCGACTAAGCCAT
>JAKAAJ010000060.1 GCA_021802365.1 Thermoplasmata archaeon
GTTTTTTCCACCTTCCCAGATGAATTGTAACGGAAATCCCCCATTCTGATTTCCGTACCGTCCTTTACAGACTTATCCTCTGGATAGACAGGGCAGACACTATTTCCATCGTCAGCGGCAATTATCATGCCCTGCGATTCGAGGCCCCTCAGTTTTGCCCATTTTATATTGTCGAGAATGACCACTTTCCGCCCAACCAGCTTTTCCGGGTCAACACGACCCTTAAGTCCTGCAACTATCTGGGCTTCCCTGTATCCAAGTCCAACCTTCAGAACCAGCAGCCTGTCCGCGTCTGGATGGTCACTTACAGAGATGACAGTGCCCACCTTGAGGTCCAGTCCGTTTGGATTGCCTTCAGATAGATCAAGCTTCCTGAATGGGGGACCAAAGGACAGCGGCTCAAACCTGTCATTGATGTCACCAAGCAAGGTGATTCTAATTCCCTCTTTCTTCACTCTCTCGGAACCTATTCCTTCCATTATCTTTGATGACGATTCGGGAATGTATGGATTAAGCATCACCGTAAGATCACGCGCTGCGACCATGGATATGAATAGTTTCCTTGATGCTGCTTCCTGATCTGTCTTTACCAGATCCCATGGAGCTGACTCATTGAGATACTGGTTTGCACTCTTTACCAGATCCAGCCACTGCATCAGGGCTTTTCTTATCTCCACTGCTTCCATCAGCTCCCGGTATCTCTTTTCCCCTCCAATCAGGATGTCGAGAAATCTCCTGTCACTATCATCCGTTTCACCTCTGTATTCCACATGCAGATTACGCCTTGTGATGAATTCCAGGACCCTGTTTATGTAATTCCCGTACTTGTCTATGAGCTCGGTGTTCACTCTTGATTCGACATCCTCAATGCTGAAGTCTGTATCTGATGTTTCAGGGAGATTGTATGCCAGATAGAAACGGAGATAATCCTTTGGAATTATTTCAAGCATCTCGCTGACTGTAAAGCCGATCTTCCTGCTTTTGGAGAACTTCTGCCCCCTGTATGTCATATATTCATTGGCCGGAACATTGTATGGTAGGTTAAGCCCACCCTTTGCCATGAGCATTGCCGGCCATATTATTGTGTGAAAAGGTATATTATCCTTGCCGAGAAAATAGTACCCCTTCACTTCCGGATCCATGTAGTATTCCTTCCACAGATCTGGTTTCCCAACTTTCCTGGAATATATTCTGGCTCCTGAAATGTAGCCCATCAGTGCTTCGAACCAGACATAGACTCTCTTATTCTCATATCCGGGAACCGGAACTTTGACACCCCACTCTATATCTCTGGTGACAGGCCTCTCCCTGAGCCCGCCAGAGATGAAATTTCTTGTGTAAGCAAGAACGTTCTGCTTCCAGAAATTCTTGCCTTCCAGCCATTCAAGAAGTTTATCCTGGAACAGCTCAAGCCTGAAGAAGAGGTGTGTGGTCTGCCTGAACTCTGGAGTATCCCCACTGATAATGCACCTTGGCTCCTTCAGCTCCTGAGGGTCCAGGGTTCTTCCACAATTATCACACTGATCCCCCCTTGCACCTTCAAAACCGCAGTAGGGACAGATACCTTCTATGTATCGGTCAGGCATGAACCTGCCGCAGGTGGTGCAGTAGGGAGATATCATCTCATGCTGGCTCAGATATCCCTTCTTCAGGAAATCCCGGATGAACTCATCAGATAACTCCTGATGTTCCGGGTAAGTGGTTCTTGTGAAAATATCGAACTCTATGTCAAGGCTTCTGAACGTTTCCAGGTGTTCTTTGTGATATCTGTCAGCGATTTCAGAAGGTGATACCTTCATCTTTTCAGCAGATATGGTTATGGGAGTGCCATGCTCATCGCTTCCAGATACGTACAACACACTGTCTCCGTTCAATCTGTGGTATCTTACAAATATGTCTGGGCCTATGTAAGCTCCTGCAATCTGGCCAAGGTGAAGTGAACCGTTGGCATATGGAAGTGCACAGTTTACAAGTATCTTCAGATTTCTCTCCTCCTTTTCCTATATCCACAAGATATAAAATTTTAAAGTCAGGCTCACTCTCATGCAGAACACAGTGTGAGTCTGTTTCTTACATAATCTCTGTCAAGATTGGACAGAAAGTATCCAAGTCTTGGTCCCTTCTCCTTTCCTATCAGTGCCATGTAGAATGAAGAAAAACCAGTCTTCGGATCAAGTCCGTTTGAACCTATAAGCTCATGGATCTGATTGTGAATAGTTTCAGAATCCCACTTTATGGAATCCATCTTCCCGAGAAACTCAGAAACCAGGTGCTTCTGGGCCTCATCCATTGAGACTTTTTCACCCTCGGGAAGAAGTGAGAACTTCATAGAATCCGGGGCATATCTTGATACCCACTCCCTCACCACTTTCACACGATCAGACATTCCTGGAGCACCAATACCTTCCCGGACGCCACTTCTCTTCAGAGATATATCAAGAGACTGTTCTGTTGTGTAAATCTGCACCAGTGTGACAAGATGCCTGAAGCTTATCTTCTCCTCATAGTGGGAATCGGGAGGAAGAGACAGTTCCATGGATCTCTTTCTGTCATCCTCAACAGGCTCTCCGGCTTTGACAGACTGATAAAGGCCTTCAAATTCGTCAATTAGGCTGAGAAGCCCGTTTCCCGGGTCAAAGTCGATATGCCTGTTTGGATGTACTCTGGCAATAAGAAAACGCAGTATCTCTGGAGGGGCAAATTCTGTCATCTCATATGCAGGGATTACGTTTCCAGTGGATGAGTGCATGGCTCCCTTCCCCTTCAGAAGTATTCTCTCATAAATGAGATAATCAGGAGCCCGGATTTTGTAAACCTGCTCAGCTATCATCTTGCCGGTGTCGTAAGATCCCCCCGGAGCACCGTGATCTTTCCCAAATGGCTCCACTGTAACACCAAGGGCAAACCATTTGGCAGGCCATTCTATGCGCCAGGGCATCTTTCCATCGGCTTTCCGAATATCTGAAACGCCTTCATTGCCGCATTTGCACCTGTATTTTACATATGGCCTTTCGTATGAGATCACTGAGGTGCTGTTGATCTTTCCGCACTTTGAGCATATGGGATTGTAAGGTGACCATTCACCCTCTATCTTTCTTCCTGAGACTTTTTCCAGTATTTCCCTGATTTTCTGTGAATTGTTCATTGCTATGTCTATGGCCTGTTCAAAAACTCCCTTTGCATATAAGTCCCGGGTTCTTATGACCTCAACATTCACACCTACCCTCTTAAGCACTTCGAGGAAAGGAGCAAGGAAATATTCCGAATAAGACAGAGGTCCTCCATCCGGTGCTGGAATTGAAAATAGAGGCATGCCAACATACTGCGCGTAATCCTGTGACAGAAAGGGATAAACCTTCCTCAGTGGGTCCATATCATCACAGAGATAGATGAATCTTGATTTCAGGCCTGCATCGTTTGAGGCCCTGTATATCATATCTCCTGTGAGAATTTCCCGCATATTGCCGACATGAATGTGGCCGGATGGTGAAATGCCGGTTGATACCAGCTGCTCTCCTGACAGCTTAGACGCAAAGGCATCTGCCCAGTGCATAAGGACCTAAATGCCCCCTACAAGAACTGTTCTTATTAATGACCTTACCTTCACTCCCTGGATCTCGTCGGATTTCATCTTCGAAGCTATTACCACTGCCAGAATCGGGTTTCCTCCCTCGTTCTTGACGTCAATTATTGCCCTCTTCATGGTCTCTCCTGTGCTCACAACATCATCAAGAATGACGATATTTTTTCCCTTTACAGAGGCAAAGTTGCTGCTGAAGAATCCCTCCTTTCTGGAAGGGTGGGGCCTGTATACCACAACCTCCTTTCCTGTGATATATGAGGCCATTGTTGCGTAGGGTATTCCATTTATAGTTATTCCAAGGAAGGCATCCGGTTCCAGGCCCATCCTGGAAGTTTCCTCATCAGTTATGTCAACAATAACTTCAGCAATGCTTCTTATCCTTTCACCGTTAACACCTATGCTTCTCCACCCAATCTTTACATCCTGTACAACCTGCTCCTTTACGAACTGCCTTCCCAGCAGCCATGTTACGGTACTTACAGACAGGTGAAGTTCAGTGGATATCTCCTTGTCAGACATGCCCTTGTTTTTAAGCTCAAGAGCTCTTTTGTAAAGTTCCTCAATGCTTTTCATGATATCCAGTCCTCATTCCAGATTTCCTTTTATAAGGAAAATTCTGGTCTTATCGTATCCTATAATTCCTGATGGGGATATTAATAATTTGCAATCCCCTACCTTAGGGATATCCCATCTGAGGTTCCATTCTTCTGTATCTCTGATCTTACCTTTTCAGCCACCTCTTCGAGCTGCCAGTTTTCTGCCTGCATTCTGCCCCATTTCAACTCCCTTTCCTGGAATCTTGGTATAATGTGAACATGGTAATGGAATACCCTCTGGTTTGCACTTTTCCCATTGTTCTGACCTATATTGATGCCATCGGCATTTACAGCCCTTACAATATATGGGGAAAGATACTTGGTCACCCTGTGAACCTCCAGATAGTCTTCATAATCAATGTCCAGGATATTCACAAAGTGCTTCTTTGGAATGACTAACGCATGTCCGGGTTCAACAGGTGCAATGTCCATAAATGCTATTACCGAATCTGTCTCGTAGATCACGGAAGCCCGATGCTTCCCGACGACTTCCCTGCAGAATACACAGCTGTTATCGGACACTTTCAGACATTGAATGTGCAGATAAAAAAGCTTCCAGAACCGGAATTCCATGATCCATTTGGAAATATTACAGATTTAAAATAAGTGATAGGCATATCCCTTATATGCCAAGTGGAAACATAAAGATAAACAAACCGCCACCAACACCCATAGTGGGTCCTCCACCAAAGTCCACAAAATATACCAATGTTGCCCATACAATTATGGTAATGAGCGGAAAAGGCGGCGTTGGCAAATCAACAGTTTCTGTTAACCTTGCAGTTTCTCTGGGCCAGAAACACAGGGTTGGGGTAATAGATGCTGATATCAACGGGCCGGATGATCCTAAACTTCTGGGTGTGGACAAAAAGTCCGTGGATGTCAGAGATAACAAGATTGTGCCAGTTTCCACTGATTACAATGTTGATGTAATTTCAATGGCCTTTATGATTCCTTCCGAGGAGACGGCAATCATATGGAGAGGTGCTCTCAGGCACAAAGCAATTCAGCAATTTCTCGAAGATGTGGACTGGGGGAAGAGAGATTTCATTCTTCTTGATATGCCTCCAGGGACAGGCGATGAGGCCCTTACAGTTGCGCAGCTGGTTCCAGTTGTGGACGGGGTCATAATTGTTGTTACACCACAGGACCTCGCACTCCTGGATGCCAAGAAGGCCATAAACTTCGCTCAACAGCTCAAACTTAAGGTTCTTGGAATTGTCGAGAATATGAGTGGCTTTGTCTGCCCACACTGCGGTGAGACCATTGATATATTCAAACGCGGTGGTGGGGAGGAGGCTGCCAAAAAGTATGGTGTACCATTTCTGGGAAGGATCCCTCTAGTTCCGGATGTTGTATCCAAGGGAGATCAGGGGGTTCCGGCTTATGCTGCCTCTGAAGTTATAAAGAAGGCCTTCGACACCATAACTGAAAACCTGATGAAATCTCTTGAATCCAGGTAAGACTTAACAGATTTGAGAACCGGTCTCATCTGATTTTTATCATTTTACTTTAATTTTATAAGTGCAGTGCTCTGTTATGTGTTATTTTCATGAATTTTAAATAATCGGAATCTGACCCAATATGACCTTCTTCATTCCACAGAATGAACATTCCGTGACCTCATATCCTGTCAAGCTCTGGGCACTCTGTCTTATTTGATAGCCATTAACGGCCCTATCAATACATGCACACAGATAGAAAGATTTGATATGGATAGATCCCACCGACCTATCCGGGAAATACTGTCAAATCTATCATAACATAACAAGTACAATTTAAAAAAAACAAAATACAAAAACAAAAAATAGCACTTTTGGGTATAATGATTGCCAAATTTCTGCTTACTTTAGCATGGACTGTGCATTCGACCAGTTAGTAACTGTGGACTTAATACCTCGCCGAAGCTCGGTACTCACATCCCAGTTCTATCAATCTTCTCTTTTAGAAGCGGTCTAA
>JAKAAJ010000001.1 GCA_021802365.1 Thermoplasmata archaeon
CATACCTAAGCCATCAGACCAGTGTTAGCCCATTGTATTTCAGATTCGTCGGTGGCTCAAATATGGTCAATCAAAACGGTTATATATGGACAACCACGGGAAATATCTCCTTTTCGGGAGGAAATACCTACAGATTTAACATTTATCCACTTGCAGGATCAGATCTAATTAACGTTTCTGGAAGCTACAGAGTTATTGTTTATTATAAGCACGATCTTGGAGAATTTAGTAAAAAAATTGTGATTCATGAATAGTGAGTTTCTTTTATTGATACTTTAATGGAATTTACTTTATACGAAGTGGACATTACGAAAAGTTGACATCCGATATTACTTTGATATTGCGATTCCTTTCTATTCTTGGAGGAGGAGCAATGGCTGGCATACTGGGGTCACTTACAGGGCTTGGTGGTGCGACCGTTCTCGTTCCACTGCTGACACTTTTCTATGGAATACCTATTTATTTTGCTACTGGGGCGAGCCTCATATCAACCATAGCAACCAGCGCTGGCTCGGCAAGTGGATATACAAAGCATAAGATTGCCAATATAAAAATAGGCGTGGGGCTTGAGATTGCTACAACAGCAGGCGCCATTGTTGGTTCTCTGACAATTGTAGCAGTGCATGAGGCACACGCCAGCTGGATTATATATGTCTTATTTGGGATAGTTCTGCTCGGTTCACTTATTCCCACAATTCAAAGAAGCTCAAGCGAAGAACCATTAAAACGAAAACCGGACTGGAGTACAAAACTTTTTCAACTGGCCGGGGAATATTATGATACCAAATTAAAAAAGAAAATAAGCTATGAAGGAGTAAGATGGTGGCTCGCTGAAATAATCATGTTCTTTGCGGGTGTTATTTCCGGGCTTCTTGGGATTGGAAGTGGAGCCTTGAAAGTTCTTGGTATGGATTGGGCAATGAACTTGCCTATGAAAGTTACAACTACAACCAGCAACTTTATGATTGGGATTACTGCAGCCACCGGGAGCTCCATCTACTGGTATGAGGGATATATCCAACTTTTCATTGCCGGGGCTACTGCCATAGGTGTTGTCATAGGGGCATACATTGGCAGTCGGCTTCTCCTCAAGATAACAAACAAGAACATAAGGTGGATATTCTTTTCAATCCTTTCATTCCTGGGCGTAGAGATGCTTTTGGAAGGTCTTGACAAGGCAAAGGTGCTTGTCATAGCAACCTATATAGAGGAAATTATATCTATTGTCGTGGCAATAGCCATGATATCTGGTCTTTTCTTAAAATCAAAGAGGGGTGAAAATGCCGCCAAAGCAGCGTGACATAGATAGTATTACGAGCCTTATTTTGCGTGTAGGAGTACTGAGCAGCCTTTCTCTTATTATTGTGGGCGTTATCCTTCTTTTCATAGACGGAAAGGCAGATGGGGTGTCTATTTCGCAGATAGCTTCCTTCCATTCGTCTTTTAACTCATCATACCTGAATCCTACCCATATAATTCAGGGATTGATGGCAGTTGATCCACTTTATTTTATAACACTTGGGCTTTGGGTTCTGATTTTCACACCAATAACTGTGGTCTTCACGTCCATGGTTACCTTTGTTACCTCAGGTAACCGCCTGTATATTGCAATGAGCCTTATTGTTCTCTTCAACCTGTTTTTTGCAATGCTTGCTATACCTTCTATAATACATACCTGATCTATTTTTTCCATTTCCTGAATAAAAAGCCTAAAAGGTGCCTGATATTTTGAATTAATCAATAAATGAGGAACAATTTAAATCATAACACCACTATTTAAGGATGTTGAGAAATATCAGAAATAAATCAAGAGTGATACGAAAAGTCTACAGGATTTATACCCGGAATATTCCAAGTAAAATGTGATCAGAAGCATATGTATAACTGGGTCAACATTAGCTAAAAATATTTTTCAGTTCTATCAAAGCCAAAAGGGAGTCCGGAACTAAATAGTCACTAACGACGAGAATGAATCCGTTTCAGATACAACTGGCAATTGCGAGCAGAAAGCCGCTAAGGACTTTCTGTATTATTCAACGTTCGGATAATTCGATTCAAATGTATTAGAAACCATAGGTAAAATGATGTAATCCTCCTTGAATCTATTCTATTTGTCATCTTTCATTTTTTCAAGAGTTAAAAATTGCTCTGAATAGAATACAAAAGAACCTTAATTGATTTCGAAAATTTAATAATATATTTTTTTATTGAATAACCCATATGGGAAATCTATACAACCTCAAGTGCCCGAATTGTGGTAATGAGTTCCAGTACTATTATTACTTTTTATTTCCTTCAGCTGAACTAGGTATTGTATTCAAGTATGGCCCAAACACTTTTTCAGTTAAATGCCCACAATGCCACAAGAGAACAAGGTACCATGTGACCGATGCAGATATTGCAGACTCAAAAATGGGCAATTCCAGCTATGATACATAATCCATCTATGGAATATCAAAAGTTTTTTGGAAGAAATAGGTACAATCTTGACGCTTCATTTAACTTAATAGTCTGATACTCTCAAACGTATGGATTAACAGAAGAGATTCTAGATACCTACGTATCGATTGAATCTACAGACGGGCAATTCTTTGACATATTGGTTATCGTTTTACCATGAACTGTTCATTTTTCTATTTATTTTCTGGTTTTATACCCTTCATGGATAACAGTAGAATTGGCTTCTAGTATGGGTCAGAATTTTCACTTATATTGAGGGATTGCTATATAGAAAATTGAATTCGACCCATAAATCATAGAATTTATTCATTACACCTAAAAAATGTTTATTACCGATGTAGAAATGATAGATTAGGTTCCTCAAATGCTTAACTTCGAAAGAGTAAAGATAGAACACGAAGACCCTGAAAAGAGAATTGGAAGTTTTAAGCTAGAACCTGTCAAAGGATATACAGATTCTGAAGCTGTTGCAGAGGCTAGCAGATGTCTGGGCTGTAACATATGCACACAGTCATGTCCAGCCAGCCTTGACATAGGAGGATACATAAGAAGCAGTGCAGTTGGAGACCCTGCCCAGACTGTTCGGATAGTCTTCGAAAATCTTCCATTTCCAGCCATTATAGGGAGAGTATGTACTCACCTGTGTGAGGACATATGTGTTTTATATGACACTGGCGGTCCCATAGCTATCAGGCATATGAAGAGATACGCAGCTGATAAGTTTGATGATTACTCGCAGGTTCTCAACATTCCAAGGAAAAGATTTATCGGAAAAAAGGTCGCAGTGATTGGAGGAGGACCATCCGGACTTACTGCTGCATTTTATCTCTCAGTTCAGGGGATAAAGGTCACGATTTTCGAGAAGCTCCCTGCACTCGGAGGGTTTATGAAGACAGGAATACCGAGATACAGGCTCCCTCAGGAAGTTCTGGATAAAGAGATAGGATTCATCATAGATCAGGGAGTGGATGTCAAATTAAGTACTGAGGTTGGAAAGGACATCTCATTCAAGGAAATCATGGAAAGCTTTGATGCTGTATACATTTCAGTTGGTAACCAGAAGCCACGAATGACTGGAACTCCGGGAAGCGATGCAAAGAATGTGATCCATGCAACCGAATTTCTAAGAAGGACAAGCTTCGGTGAACATATAGACGTCGGCCAGAACGTGGCAATAATTGGTGGAGGCTTCACTGCGAATGATTCCTCCAGGACCTCACTCAGGCTTGGCGCTAAGAATGTGCACATCATGTACAGAAGAAGGGACATTGACAGGCCAGGCTATCCATCTATGAATGCAGAGGAGGAGATGGAGGAGGCCGTTGAGGAGCATGTCGATTACATGTGGGAGGTAACTCCTTTCGAATATGTTAAGGAGGGTGACAGAGTCGTCACACTGAGATACTGGCAGAATGAGATGGTCCCTGACAAGGGTGGTCGTGCAAAACCAATTCCTAAAAAGGATCGAGTGCTGGAGATGCCTGTGGATTACGTGATAGAGGCAACCGGGCAGGAAACAGACTATTCATTCCTTAGCGAAGAGTACGCAAGGCAGCTACGCCTTACACCCCATGGGCAGCCAATTACAAATGAATTCAACATGACTTCAATCAAGGGGGTCTTCACTGGAGGGGATTCCACAAACCTGAACCGTGATCTCATAAGCGCAGTCAGGGATGCAGACAGCGCAGTCCAGGGAATTCTTCAATATCTGAATGTCATGGATATGGTTGATGAAGACCATCTCCCCATACTTGACAGATGGAAAAAATACTCCTCATCCAGCGCAAAGATAGCCTTCATGAGCAGATAGTGGTTCTAACTTATAGTGTCGAACCCGGTGTATGGGACCAGTACATCCGGGATTTTTATTTTCTTTCCATCCTCTGACTGATAGTTCTCCATAATTGCGACTATTGTCCTTGTTGTTGCAACAGCAGTTGAATTAAGAGTATGGACAAACTGGTTCCCGGATTTTCCCCTGAATTTTATTCCCAGTGAGCGGGCCTGGTAGTCCGTATCGTTGGAAGCTGACACAACCTCGCGGAATTTTCCCTGTGCAGGGAACCATGCCTCTATATCATACTTCTTTGCTGCCAGATTTCCGAGCTCACCGGAACATACATTTACTACACGATAAGGAATCTCCAGGTTTCTGAATATATCTTCAGAA
The DNA here is from genome assembly GCA_021802365.1 of Thermoplasmata archaeon. Next base: position 4,634 of record JAKAAJ010000001.1, read on the forward strand.
TTATGAAGGAGTTCCTCGAGGAAATCCCATGACTCATCCGGATGGCAGAAAATGAACTGCTCAATCTTCGTGAACTGGTGAACCCTGAAGATCCCCTTTGTATCCTTCCCATGTGCACCTGCCTCCCTTCTGAAGCATGGAGATACTCCTGCGATTCTTAGAGGAAGGGACGATGGCTCTAGTGTTTCTCCCATGTACATTGATGCGATCGGGTGCTCTGAAGTGGAAATAAGATAAAGGTCCTCTCCCTCCATTTTGTAAAGAGTGTCCTTAAAAGTCTCCATGTCTGTGGCCCCACTCATGGATGCAAGATTCAGCATATATGGCGGCTCAACAACGTTAAAGCCCCTTTCTGAAAGAAAATCCACAGCGTAATTGACAAGTGCAAGCTCAAGTTTCACCAGCCTGTTTTTCAGGTAGTAGAACCTTGCTCCTGATACCTTCGAAGCGCGATCCAGGTCCGCAAGGTCCATTGACGCTAGAAGATCGACATGGCTTATTGGCTTTCCTTCTATCAGCGTATATTTTCCATTCCCTTCTGTTGCTTTATTGAATTCATCCAGATCTCCGGAGTAAACCTTTGCAGTGCCCCAGAAACTGTGAAACTGGTTGTTCTCGTCTCCCTTGCAGACTGGCACAGATTCATGTAACAGGTTTGGCATTGTGTTAAGAATTCTGGACCTTGAATTCTCAATCTCTGCCATTTCAGCTTCAAGTGCACTGATCCTGTCATTTATCGACTTCACTTTTTCCTTTGAGCTCTCTGGGTCTTTGCCTGCCTTAACGAGTGATGATATGCTGGCTGTTATCTCGTTTTTCTCATGCCTTAAACTATTGAGGTCTTTCAGTTTTGCCCTCCATTGACTGTCCAGGGTGAAGAATTCTTCTAAGGCGGAATCTCCAAATCCCCTTGCCTTGAAGGCTTTCCTGAACAATTCTGGGTTCTCCCTCAGGAGATGGATATCTATCATCCCGCTGTTATATCAAAAGGATTAAAAAGGATTTCAAAGGATAGTTTGGAATCTGAAGTGAGACATCAATTTATTATCCATTGAATATGGGTAATTCAATTATACATAAGCAGTTAAAAACTAAGAACAGATGCCTATGCTTAACCCAACGTTTGATGGTAAAAATCCCACTGAAACTGTAAAGCAAATCTCTGGAAACATTAGACACATTGGAGGCTTAGGCACAGGTGAATAGGCTTGAATTCCATTTTTGACTGGTATTTCAAACTTCTGAGTTGCTCCTAACCTGTTCCTCTCCTCATTGAAAATACTGATTCAGCAAGCATTAGGTATCGTAAATTTGTTTAATAAAAAATCTGGGAGGTGGAGAGCCTCCCTGATCTTTGAGGTGTCTTCAGCTTAAAAAATCAAAGATAGGACCAGGAACCACCGTATTCAGAGTCATCATCTGAGCCGTCGTTGAATTCCTTTATGGTTCTTGACTCAAGCTTTACCGAGGGAACCTTCCTGATGGATGAAAGCCTGTTTTCAACATCCTTCTGCATGAAACTGTGCGACAGGTTTTCCTCCTGCATTTTCATATTTGAATAGAAGCCGCCGGTAAAGGAGAATATGTTCAGAAGAAGTATAGAACCAGGCATTATGATTGCCAGGGTCTTTATTATTCCATAAGTTGTATACAGGTCATTAAGAACCCCTGTGTAAGCTATCAGATTGGACTGGGAAAACTGTAAAAATCCTGTTGAGAAATATGTACCTGTAGAGCCCAGGACTCCGGTTTTGAATGGCGACAATGCCAGGGTAATCATTATTATGACTGCAGTGGAAACAAAGCTTGAAACAAGGGCTTTGCCCATCGTTCCTGATTTTCTTCCTCCAAGGTATCCTGCTATAGCTGGGCCGGCCACTGGAATCCACCAGAGCATCATGGAGAATATAAGCGAATAGAAAATCCCCTTACCCTGAGAATAAACTGAGACATCGTAGCTTTTTTTGTTCTGCCTCGAAATCCTCTCCAGTTCAAGACCAAAAATTCTGTTCTTGAACCTCTCAAACAAACTGTAGGGTGGTGTCATCTCTTTGTCAGACAGACATATTGTACAAAGTATTTAAGTATTTTGAAGGTGCCTGATTTAATATCAGGCCCCGTATTTTTCGTCGTTTCCTGATAATTGCCTCATGTATTGCAGGATATCACCACTGCCCAGCCCCAAGGAGCCATTCATGCAAGATATCTCATCAAAGAACTTTGCCCCGTCTCTTCTTGTTCCCGGAGATGACATTAGAAGTGGAAGCGGATCCCCTGAATGCTCCCTGAAGTCACATGGCGTGGAATGATCACCTGTAATGCACACAGTCACATCAAGGTCCATTATCGGCTCCAGTGCTTGATCAAACCGCTCTATGACTCTTTTCTTCAGGATTGCATTGCCATCATGACCGGCAGCATCGGTGCCTTTGATATTCACAATTACAAATTGCGAATTCCTCATCTCTTCCACGGCAGAGTCCATTTTGTTCCTGAAGTTTGAATTTACTGTTCCTGTGGCCCCTTCTACCTCCAGTACTTTCATTCCCAGGAGAGAGCCAATGCCCTTTACCATTGGAATACCGGCTATACACGCACCGTTAAAGCCATATTTTTCTCTGAATGGTTGCAGTTTAGGAGTCAATCCCGCCCCCCTGAGTAGAAGTTCATTAGCAGGCATTTTTCCATTCTCTCTGCGCCTTAAATTGAATTGGTGTTTGCCCAGTATTGATCTGGCTTCTGCCAGATACTTATTAAGCACTTCTGCAGTGAATAGTGCCTCTTTATCCAATGCCCGTACCTCCTTAACTTTCTCACCAGATGAGTGCGGATCAGTGTCCGTAATCCTGTCGCTTAACCCGTCACCTTTAACTACCAATGCAGCCCTGTGTTCAACACCAGCTTTGACCTGAAATGAGAGCCCGTCCATTTCCATGCAAAGGGCATCTGCCAGTTCAGAGGCATCCTCATCCAGCCTCCCTGCCCTTCTATCCAGCACTATTCCTTCTGAGTCTGCAGTCGCAAAATTAGCTCTGAAGGCCAAATCACCTCCAGATAACCTCAGGCCCAGGCCCATAGCCTCGAATGGGCCTCTTCCCGAGTAGAATCGCACTGGATCATATCCGAGAAGTGACAGGTGGGAGGTATCTGAGCCTGTTGTCATTCCCAAACTTACAGAATGCATAAGGCCCCCCAATCCCCTCCTTATCAGGGAATTCATATTTGGGCGGTAGGCAGCCTGAAGAGGAGTAATGCCTCCAAGTTCACGACAAGGCCTGTCTCCGAGCCCGTCCATAACAATGAGAAGCATTGGTATTCCCAATTCAATCACGTACCCTCTTCCCAGCTATCGGAATACTTGACCTGTTCATCGCTGAGATTGTCAATTTTTATTCCCATTGAATCGAGCTTTATTGCTGCTATTTCGTAGTCAATCTCTCTTGGAACTGCAAATACACCGGGCTCCAGACTTCCATGATTCTTCAACAGGTATTCAGCTGTCAGGGCCTGGACAGCAAAACTCATATCCATGATCTCAACAGGATGGCCCTGACCGGCTGCAAGGTTTACAAGCCTGCCCTCCGCTATCAGATTTATTTCGTTGCCATTTTCAAGCCTGTATTTTCTAACATAGTCTCTTACCTGCTTCTTTTCAATTGATCTGGATTCCAGTTCTCTGAAGGGAATCTCATTATTGAAATGGCCTGAGTTTGCCAGAATTAGATTATGCTTAGCCGTAAGAAGGTCCTCATATGTGATTATATCCCTCATTCCAGTTGCAGTGACAACAAGATCGGCAGTCTTCAGAGCATCCCTCATTTTCCTCACAGTAAAACCATCCATTGCAGCTTCTACTGCTTTGACCTGATCCACCTCGGTTACAGTGACGAAGGCCCCCATCCCTTTCATCCTCATGGCTATGCCTTTTCCACACCACCCATATCCTGCCACAACAACACTCTTTCCTGCTATAAGGGTGTTTGTTGCATTCATTATGCCATCAAGTGTGCTCTGGCCTGTTCCATAACGATTATCGAAAAAATGCTTCATCTGAGCATCATTCACGTCAAACATTGGAAATTTCAGTATATTCTGCTTTTCCATAGCCCTGAGCCTCACGACGCCCGTGGTAGTCTCCTCGTTTCCACCGAAAATATCCTTCTGGAGGTCCTTTCTCTCCTGGTGGACAATTTTTGTAAGATCTCCTCCGTCATCAATTATGATGTTAGGTTTCAGATCAAGAGTTTTGTTAAGATACTCGTAGTATTCAGACTCTGTCTCACCTTTCCTTGCGTAGACTTCCATACCTCTTGTGACTTTCAGGGATTCAACAACGCTGTCATCTGAACTGAGGGGGTTGCATGATGCCATTCTCACCTGTGCTCCTCCTTCCTTGAGAAGATATGCGAATACCCCGGTCTTCGCTTCTACATGAAGGGCCATTGCTATACGGACACCTTTGAATGGAAGCTCCTTCCTGAACCTCTTCCTGATGGCTGAAAGAACATCCATCCTCTCATATGCCCACTGGAACCTGAGATCCCCTTTTTCAAGATTTTCTGTCATATATACAGTGATTGCGGATCAAGATTTATAATTACACCCTCGCCCAACCCAGAAACTTCCAAGAACTTCAGTTTCATCTCATGGGTGTGACGGAACAGAGGCATGCCATCTTCTTCGATGATTATGTTTCCCAGGTAGATGTAAAAGTGATCTATCCTCCTGCTCCGTATCAGCTGATTGATGACATCCCTCCCGCCTTCAACTAAAATATTTCTGAACCCCATGCTGCCGAGATCATCAAGAATTTTTTCCATGTATAATCCTTCCTTCTCCCTTCTTACAATTCTGGCATGTCCTAGCTCTTCTCTGCTTGAAGAGGAGAATATTATGGTTTCCTGTTGATCATTCAGCACATTGGAATTCTCCGGAATCCTCAGGTGTTCATCCAGAATTATCCGGGCTGGTCTGCGATCACTCATCAGGTATTTCTCATTTATACCAAGATATGGATTATCATTGATGATCGTTCTGGCCCCTACCAGAATTGCATCTGACTCAGCCCTCAGCCTGTGGACTCTTTCCATATCCTCATTTCCGGATATTCTCACTCTTCTGCCATTTCTTCCTGCCATCATTCCATTGAGGCTGAGTGCTACATTGACGGTGACTGTTGTGTTATGGGCCACATTTCATGTAATGCGAATTTAAATTAAAACTGATCCTGCATTCATATTGCAATTTTCAAAACATGTATATGCATCACCTGCATTTCACTGAAAGAATGAGGATCAGCGACCTTGGACTTCCAGACAACTTCCTAAACCTCTTTGACGGAAGCGATTATACACTTTACCCCCACCAGAAAGACGCAGTTTCCCGCATAAACGAGAAAAAAAGCCTTATTCTGTCAGTGCCCACGGCATCGGGAAAGACACTTGTTGCCTATGTCGCCATCTTCAAGGAATACCTCAGGCATGGAAGGTGCATCTATATTGTGCCTCTTAAGGCCCTGGCTTCAGAGAAATTTGATGAGTTAAAGGATCTAAGGCAATTTGGAGTGCGGGTTGGAATATCGGTGGGTGACTATGAAGAATCCCCCGAAATCCTGAAAAGATTCGATGTTCTTGTCTGTACATCAGAGAAGGCGGATTCACTGTTTCACCATGATCCTTCTATGATGTTTGACATATCACTCATTGTGGCGGACGAGCTGCACCTCGTTGGCGACCCCAACAGAGGGCCCAGGCTTGAGATGTTCCTTACTGCTGCAAAGTACATGAATCCTGATATCACCATCCTTGGGCTCTCTGCAACAATAAGTAATTCCACTGAACTTTCTGAATGGCTGCAATGTGATCTTATCAACAGCGATTTCAGGCCAGTGGAGCTTAGAAAAGGACTGATCTCTGACTCGACAATGATATTTGATGACAGTGAGAAGATTAAACTCAGGCGAAAGATGGAGCTGCAGGATGCAGTTTCCTATTTCATTAACCAGGGGGGGCAGGTTCTAGTTTTTGTAAATTCCAGAAAAAGGGCTGAGGACACTGCTGTCAAACTTTCACTGACACTTGGGCTTTCATCCGGTGAGGGTTTAACAGAACCAGAGGAGAAGACCGACAGGTTTGCCAGAATACTTGCCACCATAATTCCGAGAGGAGTGGCATTCCACCATGCAGGACTTTCTGGCTCGGATAGAAAGATGGTTGAAGATAGATTCAAAGCAGGTGAACTGAAGGTGATTGTTGCCACTCCAACACTTGCTGCAGGAGTTAATCTGCCCGCCAGGGCAGTAATAATCAGGGATATAACACGTTTCTCTGATGGCGCTGTCGGATACATCTCCAATACAGAGGTTAACCAGATGTTGGGGAGAGCGGGAAGACCGAAATTTGACACTGTAGGGTACGGTGTCATATATTCAGCGAATCCATCCTCTATAGAAAGGATAAGGGAATATTTCAATGGTGAACCGGAACCGGTGATTTCAAACCTTGGAAATGGCAGGATGATCAGGTTCAACACACTTGCACTCATATCCACAGGACTTGGCTCAACTAAAGAGAATATACTGAAATTCTTCCAGAAATCGCTGCTGGCTGTTCAGAAAGATCTGAAGAGCATGGAACCTGCACTGGACTCTTCCATCCAGTATCTCATAGAGAATGGCCTGGCAAAGTCGCTTGGTGAAAGGCTTTCCATTTCACAGATTGGGAAACTTGTTAGCGATCTCTATATCGATCCTCAGACAGCAATACTGTTCAGGGACTATCTGAGCAATGGAAACCATGAGGATGAATCGGCTATAACTATAATATCAATGTCCCAGGATCTTCAACCCATAAATATGAGAAGCAGCGAACAGGAAATGGTTGAGGAATTTCTGATGTCCAGGGATCTCCCATACTTTGACCTGGATGACTATGAATCCAGGATAAAGACCGCAATGGTGCTTCTGGACTGGATAAATGAGGTTGGAATAGACCAGATATGTGAAAAATACGGCATTGGACCCGGAGACATACAGTCAAGGATAAGTACAGCAGAGTGGATGGCTTTTGCACTTGGGAGAATGGCCCGAATGTTTCTTCCACAGAAATCATCATATTTCCAGATGCTGAGCCTGAGGTTAGGGGAAGGCATCAAGTCCGACATAATGGAGCTCACGACTGTTCCCAATATAGGTAGAGTCAGGGCCAGAAGGCTCTACAATGCAGGAATAAAAAGCGTTGAGCAGCTTGCATCTGCCAGTGTCGAATCACTGAAAAGGATTGCAGGATTTTCGGACAGGCTTTCTGAAGAGACAATATCACATGCTGCACACCTAAGGGATATTAGATGACCATCCACGCTTCTGTTCCAAGAAACGAGGCTCAGGCTGCCATAGAATGGCTCAGAGCAAACAAACTCATTGACGACAGTTTCAGGATCCAGAATACTGGTTCTAAAGTTCTTATTCCACTAAAAACGCTAAGTTTGGGAAAGCCACCATTCGAAGTTGAAATAGAGGATATGGTGGGAAAGAAAAGAGAGAACAGGAATAAGCCTGTTTCAGCCAGGGCCTCCTTTGACCATCTCGGATCGGTGGCAATACTGAAGATCCGGGACGCCAATCGAGCAATGGAGGTGGCCGATTCTATCCTTCAGACAAACACAAGCATAAGGAGCGTCTATCTTGACAGAGGAATTACAGGGAGAGAAAGGGTCAGGAACCTGACACTGCTGGCTGGGGAGGAGAATTATCTCGTTACCCACAGGGAGAATGGCTTAAGGTTCATGTTTGATATCAGGGAGGTATATTTTTCTCCACGGCTTGCAACTGAACGACTTCTTTTATCGAAAAGATGCGGTGAAAATGAACGTATACTGGATATGTTCTCTGGAATTGGCCCATTTGCAATAACCATAGCAAAGCTTGCAGGATCCAGTGTAAGGTGTTTTGACCTCAATGAGAGGTGCATATACTGGCTTGGAAAAAATGCTTCCCTGAATGGAGTCACCGAAAAAATTTCAATGGAGGCTGGAGACTCAGGTACTCTAATAGAGAGTGAGGGGAAATTTGACAGAATAATAATGAATCTGCCACACAGTGCAGGAGAATTCTTATCTTCAGCAATGAAGCACCTGAAGCCTGGAGGGGTGATCAATTACTACGAAATATCCAATTCTGTTGAGCTTGAAAAAAGGATGGAACAGATAAGAGATCTTGGTTTGGTGATCTCCCGGAAGAGAATAGTTCACGGCTATGCACCTGGAGTTTATATGCACTCACTGGAACTCGCCTTAAACCATGGAATTAAGCCAAGTATTTTTAATGAAGATTCTAATTGATGTATAGTATTCCGATCATCAGAACTAAATGATTTCCAAGTGAATGCAATGGAGGTGAATGTTATCTGGAAGGCATAAGGGGAAGAATAGCTGACAGACTGAGTAACCTCACCACTGAAGTTTACGAGAAGATTTTGCTGGAGGAAATCAAGAACAGTCCCGTTCCAAGGCATGTTGGCATTATAACAGACGGCAACAGGAGATACGCAAGGTCAAATGGCCTTTCCACGGATGAAGGCCACTTGAAGGGAAAGGAGAAACTTGAGGAAGTCCTTGAATGGTGCATGGAGGTTGGCGTTGAGATCCTGACAGTCTACGGGTTTTCAACTGAGAACTTCAAGAGGAGCAAGAGGGAGGTAGACTTTCTATTCAGGCTCATAAATGACGCTTTCCTTGACCTTCTTAAGGACAAAAGGGTATACGAGAACAACATCAGGGTCAAGGTAATTGGAGAAACCCAGGTGCTTCCAGAATATCTCCGGGAAACAATTGAAAAGGTGGAATACACTACAAAAGGATTCAAGAAATTCAGATTCAACCTGGCGATAGGCTATGGAGGGAGAGAGGAGATAATTAACGCAATAAAGAGGCTTTATGGAGACGTCAATTCTGGTAAAATCGGCATTGATGATGTTGATGAGAACCTGTTCCGAAGCTATCTGTATGACTCGTCCATACCTGATCCGGATCTGATCTTCCGTACAAGCGGCGAGGAAAGAATTTCAAACTTTCTGCTGTGGCAGTCTGCATATTCTGAGCTTTATTTTTCAGATGTTAACTTCCCTGAACTGAAGAAATCAGATTTCTTCAGGGCCATAAGAGATTATCAGAACAGGAAGAGAAGATTCGGTGCATGAATGTATATCGCCATAGATGATACTGATTCCAGGGAAAAGGGCTGTTCCACATATGTTATGACAGAGATCATAAGGAGAAGCGGCCTCGATCTGATAGGTTATCCGAGGCTGGTAAGGCTTAATCCCTCTGTTCCATGGAAGACGAGGGGGAATGGAGCTCTATGTGCCAGGCTGGGTAAAGGAAAAGGGAGAAAAAGGGAATGCGGCATTATTGAAAGAAAACCAGTCTACACATTTGAATCCTTAGAAGAGAAAATAACTCGTGAAGAACTGATTGAAATTTCTGCCAGGGTAATATATGATCTTGCAGAGCTTCTCGAGGACGGGACGAATCCTGGAATTGTTGTGGGGGATACACAAACAAATCCTGAGATATACTGGAACTGTGTGCGGGGTATCGAAAACATTGAAAATGTAATTGAGAGCCTGAAGAAATCCGGACATTCCTACCTTGGTATAAAGGAAGGCCGGGGAATTATCGGTGCAGCCGCTGCCCTTTCATGGAGGCCTTCACTTAGGACATATGAGGCACTTATCTACAGATATCCACATCCTGAGCCCATTTCATTCCAGTCTAAGATGAATGCTGCAATGATGGCTGTGGGTGTTAAAGGCTCATTCAATAATATTGACTTGCAGAATCAACATGCAGCCATATTTCCTAGAGAGAGAACTCCTGTTGTAATGGGCATAAGAAGTATAGAAGACTCAGATCTGCTATCATCATCTCTTGAGATTGCGGATAAAAATGGGATAACCTATGATAGGGCCATGGTTTTCGAGACAAATCAGGGAACAGATGAGCATATTGAATCAGAGCCCGCCACCCTTAATGACTCTCATTCATACAGTTTGCACTGCACTGTAAAGGGATATCCATACAGCATCAGAGGATCTCACTATTTTATAGAAGTTGAATACGCCGGGAAATCGTTGAAAGCCGCTGCCTTCGAACCCACAAAGGAGTTTCGGAGGATTTTCAGATCTCTTCTCCCGGGTGACAGACTGACGATTTTTGGCTCCTACAGCCAGGGGGTTATGAATATCGAGAAGATGGAAGTAAAATCACTTTCTGTGGCTTATCGGAGGGAGAATCCTATCTGTGACAATTGCGGTTCCAGGACTGACAACCGTGGCAGAAACGATTACAGGTGCAGAAAATGCGGCTCAATTTACACAATTCCACATTACAGAATAATGGAAAGAACGATTGAAGCTGGCAGATATGATGTTCCTGTTATAGCGAGAAGGCATCTTTCCAGGCCGTTCGAGATAGGTGGCATAAAGTGACACTTGTGGCGCTGACTGGAATTCCAGGAACCGGTAAGAGCACCATGTGCAACATTCTCAGGGGAAATAATTTCAGATGTTATGAAGCCCTTCAGATCTGCGGTTCAAACGAGTGTATGGAAGGTGATGAGGTTGACATTGACTGCCTTTCATCTCTGTGGGCCCGTAGAGATGAGGAGGATGTTATTGTTGCCTCTCATTATTCACATCTTCTGGGTGCAGATTTTGTAATAATACTTGAGAGAGATCCTGAGCTAGTTGAGAAGTCGCTTCTGGCCAGAGGTTACAGTTCTGAGAAGATCTTTGAAAATATGGACTCCCTGTATTCTGATATTATTTATCAGGAGTCGCTTGATCTGCTCCCCTCCATTAGAATATGCCGCATAATGAATAAAGAAGGCAAACCGGCAGAGACAGCAGAAGCCATAATGAAGGTTGCCCTCAACATATTCTCAGGAAATGCCAGTAAGTTGTGAGGCACAACATATATTATATCAGCAATCACGATCCAATCTCATGGTTCTGGATAGCCTCAGAGGAAGAGCAGATGGGCTGATCACATCTATGAGCAGGCCATTTATGGGAATGAATCCGAACACCATCTCCTTTCTTTCCCTTATTCTTGCTGGACTTTCCGGATTAAACATCTGGTTGGGCGGCTTATATCTTGGCCTCGCCTTCATTTTCCTTGTCCTGTCAGCCCTTTTTGATGCGGTTGATGGCAAAGTGGCGAGGATCAGAAACCTCTCCTCCCCACTGGGAGACCTCGTTGATCATGTACTGGACAGGTACTCCGATATTCTGATAATGATCGGCTTCATATTCAGCTCCCCTGGATCCGAGTTTCTAGGCATAATTGCGCTTATAGGTGTCCTTATGACCTCCTATATGGGAACTCAATCCCAGGCACTGGGACTGAAAAGAAATTACTCAGGGATACTTGGCAGGGCAGACAGGCTGGCGTTCATGATGGTATTTATCCTGATTCAGTTGCTGATTCCCTTTTCCATCCGCATGCCGCTTTTCAATCTCACCCCAACAGCCATACTGCTCCTCTGGTTTGCCATTGCAGGAAATGCCACGGCATTGCTGAGGTTCAGGGACAGTTATTCATCCCTGAAGAACTATTAGAGAAGAGAATTGATCACTTCTGTGACCTTTTTGTTAATTTTCTCTGCCTCTTCCATGCTCCTTCCATGTCCGTAAATACGCATGATTGGTTCAGTACCTGATGCCCTGACAAGTGCCCATCCCCCATCCAGGTATATTTTAAGCCCATCTGTCCTGTCAACCTTCTCTGAAAGGTTCTTCTTATCCAGTTCGTGGAGGATTTTCTGGGGATCCTTCCCGGATATTCGGACGGCCGTTCTGTAAAGCCTGAAACCTGGCAGCTCGGAGACGATCCGGGACAAGGGTTTCCTTTTTTCCGCAATAAGGTTGAGCATAAGTGCAACAGTCATGGCACCGTCCCTGCAGTACTGATGGTCACCATAAATTACTCCTCCGTTCTCCTCCCCTCCAATTTTTGCATTCTTCCCAATTATTGTGCGCGAGACTATCGGGGCCCCTACCTTTGTTCTGACAAGGTTGAAGCCTTTTTCTCTGGCTATATGCTCCAAATTATCCGAGCTGCTAACTGGCGTTACCACTGTATCCCCTTTTCCCGCTATACTGGAAATAAGAATGGACAGGGACTGGTCACCATCAATGAAATTCCCCTTTTCATCTATGAAAACAGCCCTGTCTGCGTCACCGTCATGTGCTATTCCAAGCGAAAAGTTGCCGGATTTCATAACAGATATGAGGTCTGCCAGATTTTCTGGTTTAGGCTCGGATTGCCTGGAGGTGAATTGACCATCAGGGTAGGAATTCAGCTCAACTACACTGCAGCCCAGCTCTCTGAGCATTTTAGGTGTTGTGTGGTACGCTGCCCCATTTCCGCAGTCCACAGCAACCCTGAAATTGCTGGCACGGATCCTGGCTGCATCAACCTTTGCTATTACTGAATTAATGTACAGATCTCCACCCCTAGGATCGCCTGTAACCCGGCCAACTTCATCCCACCGGCAGAGTTTCCAATTGCCTCCAGATAGTGCATCCTCTATCCTTAACTCATCTTCCTGGCGCAATTCCGTCCCATCCATGTCTATGCACTTAATGCCGTTAAATTCTGGGGGGTTATGGGATGCAGTTATCACTATTCCATATAGCCCATGAATCTTGCAATAGTACTGTACTGCCGGAGTTGGGAGTATACCAAGGTCAATAACATTAACTCCCGTTGACAGAACCCCAGACATGACTGCAGAGAAAAGCATGTCTCCGGTGTCTCTTGTATCTCTACCCATTGCAACTGTTTTTGTGCCAAAAATAGTAGCAGAAGCCCTGCCAACATTCAGGGCAAAATCTGACGTAAGATCTCTGTTCGGTGTCCCGCGTATTCCATTTGTGCCAAACAGCTTTCTCTCTCTTTGCATAGTTTTTATAATGGTAGCCCCGTATTTATCATTATAGTGGGATTTCTTCTCCCCTTTTCTCAGAAACCTTCAAATCATGGGTCCTCGGTCCTGTCCAGCGGATACTCCCTTCCCCTCCATACTATAGATTTCATTCTTCCACCCTTTACAAGGTTGTAGAAATACACAAAAGGTATCATGAACTGTATTAGGAATCCACTTTTCCAGTGTTTTCCTGATCTTTTGGAAGATCTAATGGCATTTATGACAGCTGGAAGGAACAGGATAAGTACCGGGTAGAAGGGCCAGAAGATAACTATCAGGATTATTGCTGACAGGAACTCAAATATCGTTGCACCATAGAAAAGAACGCCATAACCAAGGACTTTCCTGGTTGCATATATGGATAGCGCAGTCTGCCTGTTGGCCCATTCGATAAATGTATTAAAGTCATCCGGAGACTTTACAAGTGGAGCTGCCTCGGGAACATATGCTATTTTCAGGCCATATTTGCGGCATATCTTGGTAATTGCAATGTCATCTGAAACATAGGAACTGAAAAATTCCAGATCCTTTCCAGTTAGCAGTTCAGATCTGAATGCGAGCGAGCCTCCCCATCCAAACCTTGTCAGAGTAGACTGCATCATTCCCAGCCCAACATAACCCCATACCATCTTTACCTTAGACCAGAAACCACCCACAGGATCGAAGAAAGGGAATGTTGTTGATATTCCAACCCTGTTATCTCTGAGAGGTGCAATTAATACTGAAAGCCAATTGTCAGATACAACCGTATCGGAATCCACTATTACAGTTACTTTATGTGATGAATGGTCCTCTTCTATAGCGGAAACGATTGCATTCACTTTTCCACTTCCATTTCCCGAATGTGATACAATATGCTCAATTCCGGCTTCATTGAGAAATGGAACAGCAGGGTCATCCTCAGAATCCACAACTGCAAGGAGCCTGAAATCACCATGCTTCTGGTTTTTCAACGAGAGGATGTTGTTCTCCATCCCATGATCTATACCTCTGCAGGGCAGTATAACAAGAACAGGGGTTTTTGTATCATTACCAAAGTTTTCGCTGTGGCCGCGAACTAAAGAAATGTAAAGAAGACCGGCAAAGATGAGAATGTTAAGAGGAATAAAAAAGTAAAACAGAAAATCGTCAATAAGAGGGGACATGTCTAAACAAGGGTCATATCCTCTGTATCTACCTGCCCTACACCCTCAATCCCACTGAGGGCTGCCTCTACACTGTCAATTTTCCCCTCTTCATCCGGGATAATTATTTCAAGCCTGACTGCCTTGAGACCGAAGGCGACCTCCTGAACCTCCAATTTATTCAGGGTGCATTTTCCCTTCAGCTTTTCCCTAGCAGCACTCATGATGGTATTTATATCCCTGTCTGCATCCTCAGGCAGAATGCGCATTACGACAGCTACGTCTCCCACTGTTTTCACCTAAGGCCCAACAAAGGAGCACTTGTTGCAGGTATATCTTGTAGAATGTTCCCTGCAATTCTTGCATCTGCCAATCAGTTCTTCCCCACACTGGGGGCATTCGAATATTGAATATCCTGGATCAACCAGGCCGACGCCGCACGATGAACAGTTTTCCTTGTATCTCATAAATTCACTTCTCACCTGTAAATATCCGCCATTTCAAGATGAAACAACAGTTTGCTGACATTTCACATGGATATATAATCTTTTCAAGAATTATTGCTGCCGCATATTGCGGATATTGCTGGGCAACTATTTTCTGCCTTTCTCCAGCTCTGCCCATTTTTTCTCCAGCTGAAGCTTTAGTGCCTCCGGCTTCTTCGCCTTTTCATCGGAAGACCTCAACTCCTCTGGTATTCTCAGGCCCTCCTGAACATCATATTTGAAATTGATTATAGAGGACTGGGAAAGTTTGTATTTCTTTGAAAGATCTGAAATTCTTCCGTCAATTGTCTGGAGTATATCTTTCATTGCGCCATATTCCATGTTCTCCTGGATAATGCGCATGATGGTGTCCTTGAGGGATTCTCCATCTCTCTGCAACAGGCTTATGGCTAAAAATTCTGATTTTGTAAGCTCAAGAGAGTAAGTCTCCTGACCATTATCTTCCTGATCCTCATCAGGTATTTCATCTTCGGGCATTTTGGTTCATCCTAATCTATGGCGACCAGAATGCATACAGGAGACATATAAAAAAATATATGCTAACCAGGTCAGTTTGAAGACCTGGCTGCAGCATCTCTGTATCCCAGGGCATTGGCGAACTGAATATCCTCCTGCGGTATCTTCACCATCGCACCTGGAGCAAGTTTCTCTAGCCTGTCACCAATAAGGGATGAACCTCCACCTACAGGTATCAGGGCGGTTATTCTGTCCAGTTCCTCCCTGAGGTTCTCCCTAAGTTTGTCCAGGATCCTGTTAGCGAGGTTAGCCATTATAGGTTCAGAAACCTTTGGCCCCCCTACTTCACGCTGCTTGAAGAGAACTGTCTGGCTGATTGCTTCCCTTGCCACATCGTTCGGCACAATAAACCCGGTTTCCTTTGCGATGGCCTTTGAAATGCCAGATACGAGGTCACCCACTCCTGCCTGAATACTGAATGACATTTCAACAACCGGCTCCATGTTCTTCAGGTTTACAGTAAGAACATCAGTCGTCCTTGAACCTATATCCACGACCACGCCGTATCCGTACTGTGCCTTTAGCATGCCTTTGTCCAGAAGGTACAGGGCTGCCCCTACTCCCTGGGGCCTCATTATCAGTTTGGTTATGTTGAATGTCCGTGTTTCGCCGGCCACTGACTTTATGGTGAACTCCTTTCCCTGTAGGTATTCCTTTGCTGCATTCAGTTCATGTTCAAATGTACCAAGAGGAGTTCCGCTTCCCAGAACTACTTCGGCCTTGTTTCCGTCCTTTCCTGCGCCGCTCATCCATAGAGCACCAGCGAGTAGTGGCAGAGAATCAGGATCAGAAAGCCTTCCGTCTCCCTGTGGTTCCCTTACACCTGCACCGGTTGCATCATCGCCGAAGAAGAACGGATCGCTGTCATTTATTGTGAGGATTGTAGAAGATCCTCCGATTCCCCAGTTCTTCGCCTCTGTAGCTGCCCATCTGGATGGAAATTTTGCTCTTCCAGAGTCTGGGCCCACAACTTTTGTGTCACCATATCCCAAGTCTACTCCCAATACTATCAATTATTCACCTCTCGTGAAAGCGTCAGACGCTACCACATTGTTTTCCCAGCCCTACACTTTTCATAGTGCATACTATGGTTTACACTGTGGTAAAGTATCCCATTGATTGTGTAAACTATATTTAAATTTTTTCTATTTGACAAAGCGATTTCGCTATCTAAAAACGGCTGAAAAACTGAATTTAATGAAAAATGAATCTTTTATACATTTTTCCGCATGTTACTTATTCTCATGACTTGTATCAGGTAGTGCCGAATTAAATATTCAAAAGTGATACCACAGATATGGAAACTTCTTTAGAAACAATGTATAATCACATGAGGGATCTCAGGGAACATGGAGTCAGCGACAAAAGCAGAGATGAGATGAAGAAAAGAATCGCAGATTCCATAATAACAGCATATGGGGCCATGAACGCTGAACCTGTTCGTATAGCAAGATCAGCACTGCTGCCATCAAAGGGAAAAAGAAACGGGAGAATTTTTTTCAGCAAGGATGAGGCACCGGTGGATATAACCGCATTTATTAACGGCACCATGACAAGATACCTTGATTATAATGACACCTATCTGTCAAAGGAGGCAATGCACCCCTCTGACAACATCCCGCCTCTGATTTCACTTGCCCATAGCCTTGATCTCAATGGTGAGGATATTATCAGAGCAGCCAACATATCATATGATGTTGCTGCCAACCTCTCTGATGAATCATCCATAAGGGATAGGGGTTGGGATCATGTAACTTACATATCAATTTCTTCAGCAGCTGGGCTTTCAGCGCTGCTCGACCTGGACGAAAAGCGATTTGAACATGCAATCAGCCTTTCCTTGAATAACAACATAAGCATGCGGCAGACAAGAGCCGGAGAACTGAGTATGTGGAAAGGGGCAACTACTGCAAATGCCTGCAGGAACAGTGTATTCGGCACTTTGCTTGCAGCAGACGGTTTTACCGGCCCTTCACCGGAATTCTCTGGAGAGATGGGCTTTTTCAAACAGGTATCAGGGCCAATGAACATAAATCCAAAAAAGGATGCTGTTCTAAAAACAATGATAAAGAATTATCCGGTTGAATATCATGCTATGAGTGCGGCAGAAGCTGCCTGTTCAATTCATGAAGAACTGAAAGGAGAAATCAAGTCTGTCAGTGTTGAAACATTCAAAGTTGCTAATGACATAATAATAAAGGACCCTGAGAAATTGAGGCCAAGAACGCGGGAAACTGCTGACCACAGCATGCCATATATTGTTGCCTATTCCCTTGTTTATGGATCCCCAGGCCCTGGATCCTATGAGCAGAAATACCTGAAAGACCCAAAGATACTCAATGTTATCGATCATTCAAAGTATGTTGTTACAGATAGGTTCAACAAAATGTATCCGGAATACCTGCCTGTGAAAATGGTGGTGGAAACATCTTCGGGCAAGTACGAAAGAGAGATGGATGTTCCTAAGGGCCATCACAGGAAACCATACACATGGGATGATCTCTTCGAGAAGGGAAGAAAGGTTATGGGTGAGGACAATTCAAAAATCTTGATGAATGTGACCAGAAGACTTGAAAAGATCAAGATAAAGGAATTCATGGATGTGATATCTGATGTCCATTTTAAGGGATAATATTAACGCGGGACCTTCCGGATTTAAAAAACTTCTCTCAGAAGGTTTTATAGAGGCAGCTGGTGTATTCAATGGAATGAGTGCACTTCTGGCACAGCAGGCCGGATTCAGGGCACTGTACCTCTCTGGGTCAGGAGTTGCAGGTGCGATGGGCCTTCCTGACCTCTCCATTACAACACTTTCTGAAGTTGCGGACGAAACCCGCAAAATAACATCGGTTTCTGGACTCCCACTTATTGTTGATGCAGACACCGGATTTGGAGAGGCAATAAACGTAATGAGAACTGTGCGGGTGCTGGAAGATGCGGGCGCAGCTGCATTACATCTGGAAGACCAGGTTCTCCCAAAGAGATGCGGTCACCTCAACGGAAAGAAAGTGGTGGAGATGGAGGAGATGGGAAAGAAGATAATGACGGCAATAGCCTCCAGGCACAATCCTGATTTCATGATCATAGCGAGGACTGATGCCAGGTCCGTGAACGGACTGGACGATGCCATTGAGAGAGCACTTTACTACAGGAAGTGCGGCGCTGACATGATATTCACTGAAGCACTGGAATCAGCTGAGGAATTCCTGGAATTTTCATCAAAGGTTAAAACCCCTCTGCTTGCAAATATGACAGAGTTTGGAAAAAGCCCTCTTCTTTCGAGTTCAGAACTGAAAGACCTGGGTTACAGTGCTGTCATATTCCCACTTACAGGATTCAGAGTAGCTCTCAAATCCCTGCAAAAAACCTACGAGACTCTTATTAGGGAGGGAACTCAGAGAACCTTTATCGATGACCTGATGACAAGAAGGCAGTTTTATGAGGTCATTGGCTATGATGAATATGAAAAGGACGATAGAGATATATTCAATATGAAAGGTGAAAAAGATGACTGAAATAAGTGTTCCAAAGGGACTTGTTGGAGTTATAGTTGACAAAACTGCAATATGCACTACTGATGCTGAAGGAAACCTTGTCTACAGAGGATATAAGACGGTAGATCTGGTCAATAAGAAAACCTTCGAAGAGGTTGCATACCTTGTAGTACATGGTGATCTCCCGAACAGCAATCAGCTTAAGGAGTTCAATGAAATGCTGGTAAATAGAGGAGAAATAGACTCAAGGGTACTGAAGATTATTGATCTTCTTAAGGAGAAAGATATAATGAAGAACCTTCGATCAATGATATCCCTGTATCCATACAAATCTGCTGATCCTGAACATTTCCTTTCAGAAATCATCGCTAAGGTTCCCGGCATAATAGCTCATTCATATGCAGCGGAAACTGGTAAATCTGTTGGCAGGTCTGAAGCTTCCAGCTACAGCGGAAGGTTCTACCAGATGATTACCGGAAATACTGACGCCAGAAAATCGCAGTTCCTTTCAAAACTGATGATTCTTTACATGGAGCATGAGTTCAACGCATCCACTTTTGTACTCAGGGTAGCGGCATCAACACTTACTGATCCAGCTTCAGCATTCACCAGTGCACTGGGAACTCTAAAGGGGCCTCTCCATGGCGGTGCAAATGCCGAGATACTTGACTTCTTCAAAAGCTTCAGGAACGAGGATGAGGCCGTAAAATTTGTTGATGCACAGCTTGAATCCGGGAAGAAGGTAATGGGCTTTGGACACAGAGTTTACAAACAGAAGGATCCGCGTGCACAGCTCGTGAAACAGTTAATGAAAGAGCTGAACCCTGACTCTAAGGAACTGAGAATAGCAGAAGCCATCGAGGCTCGAGTTTGGGAGAAAAAGCATCTCCCCGCCAATCTTGATTTCTATGCTGCAATTCTTATGGATCAGCTTGGAATTCCTCAGGATCTCTATACTGCCATTTTTGCAGCAGCCAGAGTGTTTGGATGGTGGGCGCACTACGAAGAACAGCTGAGCGATAACAAGCTGATAAGACCTTCTTCTGAATATGTGGGCCCAAAAGACAGGGTTCTCTGAATTCAGAGAACTTTCAGATCTATTTTTTCAGATTTTCTATTGAAAGCCTGAAAGTCAGAAATTCTGTAAGGGCTTGCCACAATTATGTGTATCTGCCCAGTATTGGAGAACATTGAAACGTCAGCATCCGAAGGTAATGCTACCCCTGAAGGATGTGAATGCACACTCCCAACTACAGAAAAATCGATTCCCTTATGGTAGAGGTTGAATATTGTGTGATGGTCTCCCTGTACAGTACCAGGGAGCATAAGTATCTCATAGATTATCTCATGCTCTGCCTTCAGAAAGGCCCCAAACTCCCTTGGATAACTGTCTTTTGAGGCTTCCATTATCATTTTAAGTGTACGGAGCCTAATTGACCACATTTCTTATCAGCTTCTCCCTGATTCTCTCATAGAATGAGTTTCTGAAAGTCACGAATCGAGCCCTTTCCGGAGATACAGTGATCCTTATGTCGTCATTCTCGTCTACAGCGAACTGCTCCTGGCCATCAACAATAAGGTCACAGGATTGCTTCTTTCCGAAGATCCTGAGATTTATCTCCTGGGAGCTTGGTATTACAAGGGGCCTGCTTCTGGACCTGAAAGGTGCCAGATACGTTACAACCATGGCATCAAGGGTTGGATAAAGAATTGGCCCACCGGCACTGAATGAGTATGAGGTTGAACCTATTGGTGTTGCAACTATCACACCATCGGATGTTGTACTGTCAAAAAAAGTCCCATCTACAAAAAGCCTGAACTTCCTGATCTTGGCTATTTTACTGGAATGAAGTACCACCTCATTGGTCGAGTCGATGATCTGTGTTCCATTTATGGTCAATCTGAGCTTCATGGTCTCCTCCACCTTGTAGTTCCCCTTTATCAACTTGTAAACTGAGGACTCCACCTCTCCGATCTCAACCTCTGAGAGGAACCCCAGGCTTCCCATGTTTATCCCGAGGACCGGCCCTTTTGCGAGCTGCAGTGACCTGAGGACAGAGCCGTCTCCGCCTACAGTTATAAGAATGTCGGCTTCCATTGATTCTATGCTGTTACCCTTTCTGTTGAGCATCCTGGCTGCTTCCCTGTCATATATGACTTCCCAGTCAGCAGGAAGTATCTCTACAATCCTTCGGACTATGTTTGCACATCTTGTGCAGTCCTTTCTTACGATAAAACCTATCTTCATTTTAGGGCCTCCGCAAATTCTCTACTGCTTGCTCCGATTATGGATTTTCTCTCCCTGACATCCAGCCCCATGTTAAAATCATTGAAATGGCCATCTAATACAATGCCCCCAGCTTCCCTGAGGATAAGTACCCCTCCGGCCACATCTATATTTCTAAGTGAGTTGAAATCACCTACATATGCCATAAGATCCGCTGATCCATTTGCCACCAGACAGAGTTCCAGTGAGGCACAACCAAGTGATCGGATTCTCCAGCCGCCCCTTAGGATCGGGGAAACATGATCATGTCCTGCTCTTCCAAGGCCTCCGAGAGCGCATCCCCGTGGATCCTGGGAAACTTTTATTCTCTTTCCGTTTGCGAACGCTCCCTTGCCTTTTACAGCATGATAATTTGTTTTCCTGGCCAGGTCTGCAACTATAGCAATCCTCGCTGATGATAGATCCTCCTTTACAACCGCACCGGAAAATGAAAAGAAAGGTATGCCATTCTCCGCATTGTATGTTCCATCCAGCGGATCAACCATTAAAGACTCCCCATAGCCGAGGTCAGTAAAACCACTCTCCTCGCTTATGACATTCAGAGGCAGATCCCTTTCGCGTATAAAATTCAGGATATGATCATCACAGATTCTGTCAAGTTGATGGGTTGCGGTACCATCTGCACCCATTCCGATGATATTGGTTCTATTGACTGAACCGGTCTGTGAGGAGATGAGTTCCCTTAAAGAATTTCCAAGTTCAATGAGTTCATTTTCAAGATCCGACACAGTGTCAATATTATAACACTAAAGATAACCTTTCTGGGAAAAATTGGAAAATCAGTCTCCAACAACACTGTCCAGCAGAAGATTCAGCCTCTGAGAAAGCCTCTTAAGTGCATAGTCCAGCACATCTATTGCCTTCAGTGAGCCATCCGTCTCAAACTGGAACACGTATTTGGTATCATCCTCTGTTACCTTTACGTCAGGATTGTCAAGCAACTGCGAAAGAAATGTGCATCTGTTATCATCGCTGAACACTATCCTTTCAGCATTTTCCGATACAACTGAATCTAGACAGTGATTCTTGTAGGTCTCCCAGTTCTTAACCTTCTTCTTCTCTACCAGAAATTCTCTATGATACTTGTACGAGACCCCAGAGGTTACCTGCCATTTGGTGTGCTTTTTCCCTGTACCAAGTATGGCTTCGGCTGTAACCAGAATTGCCTGTCTCGGGCCAAGCTTCACAATTGGAATCTCCTTATCGGCAGGAACAAGATCTGACTTTCCGACAGGCTGGAGGTCACCTGAGTTTACGACGCCAGAGCCTATCTTGTTTATCGAAAATGTCATTGTGCATAGTGGGCAACCCTCACCTTTGCATGAGCAATTATCCCTGAAATTCATTGAAAGATCTGAAACAATAGGCACCAGAGAAAGCCTATGCGCTACTATTTCATCGAATAATGGAAGGGATGAGTCATACACATTGCCCTCACTGTCTCTTATCTGGCCATGATGAAATATAACTTTATCTATGGCAAGCTTCGGGACGTCATCCATCAAAGTTCTTCTCAAGGCGTTTGCTGTTGATGGTGTGAGTCCATCCGCGGTGAACCGGATAAAGTCATCAGACATTGTGTTAATTGTCACTGACATCTGTTTATACTCTCCTGCCTCTCTTACCGCCTTTCTTCTTTGTTCCGTCATGTGGAATCGGAGTTACCTCTTCAATTCTCAGGATCTTGAAGCCAGCTCTTGAAAGAGCTCTAATTGCACTCTGAGCACCTGGTCCAGGGATCTTTGATTTGTTTCCGCCTGGAGCCCTTACCTTGATTATGAGATCAGATATCTCCTTCTCCCTCAGTTTTTCAGCAACCAGATCAGCTGCTTTCATTGCAGCATATGGGCTTGACTCATCTCTGTCATTCTTCACTACCATGCCGCCTGTGGCTTTGGCGAGGGTTTCAGCCCCTGTTGGATCAGTTACCAGAATTATAGTATTGTTAGCTGAGGCAAAAATATGTGCTATTCCTGTTTTGTTCATCTTCCTCTACCTCTTCTTCCCTGCCTGTCGTTCCTCCCACGGCTGCGCTCAGGAGGGACTTCCTCCTTCTGCTCTCTTTCCCCATTTGGAAGGACATTGCTCATAATTACCTGCCTCATTGGATGAAGATCATCCTTGAATGGAGAGTTTTCAACATATTCAATGCTATCCTCCAGTGATGCCTCAACCATTATGCTTGGTATGGTAACTCTTCTTCCATTCATTGTAACATGGCCATGTGTAATCAACTGCCTTGCCTGTTTGAGAGTTCTTGCAAGGTTTCTTCTGTATACTATGGTCTGAAGGCGTCTTGCAAGTATAGCCTCGATATCAAGTGAAAGGACATCATCGAGGGTTGCGTTGCCACCGAGAAGCTTGTATCTGTTAAGCCTTGCTATGAGGGCATCATACTGTTTCTGGGCATTTGGATCATTATTCCTTAGCTTTGCCTGTAGATCTCTAGCCTGGCTTCTGAAATTGTCAAGGAACGACTGCCCCTTCCAGAGTTCTCTCTTGTTCTTCAGCCCATATTTTTCAACTATGACCCTCTCAGAGTCAATTCTGTCTTTTTCCCAAGGGTGCCTTGGTGTTGAATATGTCTTGTGCGGAAATTTAGGATCTCCCATAATTCATCACTCCTTCTTCCTCTGAACTCCTACAGTAAGGCCTCTTCTTCCATTTGACCTTGTTCTCTGACCTCTTACTTTTTTGCCCAGTTCGTGCCTTATGCCACGATATGACTTCATCTTCTTCATGAGGTTAATGTCATCCTGGATTATTATATCGAGATCGTTGGACACCAGATTAAGGTCTTCCCCGTTCACTGCATCTCTGCGGTGATTTTTGGCCCATACTGGAACACCTTCGTATTCCTTTGATTCCACGTAATCTCTTATTCTGTCTGTCTCCTCTTCAGGCAGCTCACCAATCTTTGTTTTGCCATTGATGTTGAGTTTTCTGGTGATAATCTGTGCCAGCCTTGGTCCAATCCCCTTTAGATCAGATAATGCTAGCTCAACGGATCTTTCACCGTCCAGATCCTTTCCCGCAATTCTTACAATATACTGGAAATTCTCCTTTTTTGCATCCTGCTTCTTAGGCTCCTGTTTTTTATTATCCTGCTTGTTATCCTGCTTAGATGCCATTGAACCATCCTTTGAATATTATCCCCCAATCGAACAGACACTTATATTATTGTCCTTTCACGATGGAGCGTCTAAGAGTATTCCTTAAGGATATATAAACTGAGCCCTCCAGGATAGATATGGAATCGATCGGGCCTATTGTCCCAATATTACCATCTAAATTCATTACCATCTAAATTCCAGAGAATCTATGATATTACACCCGAGGCTAAATTTATAAAAATTAACATTTACTGCTCAAATTAAGTTTGTATCTACGCATTATTAATTGAAATTGTTACAATGTCTTATTCAATCAGTGGCATTTGACCTGGCTTCTTCATCAATTTTCAGGTGATTTAACTGAAGTTAGTAAAGAGCCTGTGGTCTCCCTTTCCATCCAGGACACCGAGTCTGACCAGTGCATCTATCCACCCATATGAGTAGTTTATAGCAGCAAAAGCATTGAGCAGGTCCCCCTTTTCAATAAAATATTTAGAATCCTCATAATAACTCCTTATCAGATTCAGGGAGTCTTCAGCAAACCTGTAAAGGAAAGAGTCACTGTGTGGTGAAACTGTAATCTTCCCGAGAGCTTCCTCCTCTATTGACATATATCTCAAAACCCTCTCTTTCAGATCTTCCATGTTATGGTATAATCTGCCATTATTTATTAGGCTCCACATAATTTGCCTCATCTATTGAGAAATTAACCTGGATCAGATCATTTGGTGGCCTCTATATGATACACTGCGAAAACCTTACCAAAAAATACAGTGACGGATTTACCGCCCTAAATTCTGTTTCGTTTGAAACAACTGGAAGGATTAACACATTGATAGGCCGGAACGGAGCTGGGAAAACCACACTTACCAGAATTCTTTCAACCCAGCTCATGCCTACTTCTGGTACAGCCTCCATCAATGGTATGGATATAACCAAAGACGTAGATCAGATCAGGAGAAGCATAGTCAGCATACCACAGGAGGCTTCACCTCTTGGTATACTGACTGCCCAGGAGCAGGTAGGGATGTTCCTGATTGGCAGAGGACATTCTTTCAGATCAGCAAAGGAGGAGTCAAGAATTGCACTTGAATCACTTGGGTTGGGTGATTTCAGGAATCTACCGGCCGACAAGCTTTCGGGTGGGATGAAAAGAAAGATCTTTGTAGCAATGGCCATCGCATCGAGGGCTGAGACAGTTTTCCTTGATGAACCCACAACCGGCCTCGACCCCATATCCAGAATAGAAGTCTGGTCCGCAATACGGGAGATAGAGTCAGAAATCTTCCTGACAACCCACTATATGGAGGAGGCCCAGGATCTTTCTGAGCATGTGTTCCTTCTTGAACATGGAAACATAGCTGCAAGTGGCACGGTAAAGGATCTTCTGAAACCTTTTTCTGGAAAGGTCCGCGTGGAATCACACACAGAGATTCCGGATGCAATTAAGATAGGGGCCATGTGGATTTCATATGTTACTGCTGATGAGACTTCAGAGTATCTGGGAAAGGGATGCACAATCAAACCCATAAGCCTGGATGACGTGTTCATCTCAAGGGGGGTTGAAGTTGAATCTTAGGTTCATAGTTTCGCTGGCATGGTCATATGGTTTCAGGGTTATATTCAGGGGCCCATCCTACATTATATCATCGATGAGTGCCCCTCTCACATTACTTTTCATAGTATCCATACTCTCTCATGGAACACTCATCAACTACGCTCTTGTGGGTGGATTTCTTGGCCTCATAGCATCTGTTGCACTTTCCAGTTCTGGAGATGCAGCTTTCATGAGGCTACAATTAAGATTTCAGGACCTCTATGTTGCATCGAAGGTCTCCCCTTCAGATTACATGATAGGGCTGACCCTTAGTTATGTGATATTCTCACTTCCAGGGATCATACTGTATGCAATACTTGGTGCCATATTTCATATATTCACCCTTGGAGCTGTTCTGGCACTTATAGGAATTATGTGTTTCCTGGTTGTTGGGACATCTTCTATCTCTTTCATTGTGTCTAGCAGTATAAAGCACGTGAGAAACGTATGGGGAATAGCAGGGATCATGTCTGTCATAATGACTGTGCTTCCTCCAACATTCTATCCTTATGAGTATATTCCAAAATGGGCACTATACGCTCTTTCTGCAACACCAGTGACGCCTGCGGCAGTACTCGCTCAGTGGGCCTTTGGCCTTTCGCCGCCAATGATCAATGAGCTTTACATATTTGTCATAGAGACTATAATATATTTCTCAATGGCACGTTATTTAACTAGATGGAGGGAAAACTGAGTCGCAGAATTCACTTTGATTCTGTAAAATGTTTAATGATTGTGTGCTACAGCATTCATCTGGATCTGCTGTAATTGGCAATTAAATCCAGGAGCTTTCTCTTTGTCTCCTGGTCAAAGGCCCCCTCTTCCTCCTTCTTTAGAATGTAGTCCCTTGCCTCCTTGATGCCTCTTTTGGAGGCAATGGAGTAGATGCTCCCCATTACAGCTCCCCTTACACTGTCCGGGAGATCCTCTACCGCTCTCCCAAGCATAAAGTTGAACTCTTCCGATTTTCTCATGTCAAGTTTTCTTATTTTCTTTCCACTAGGCTCAGGGTGATTGTATCTTTCAGCTCTGTTAAACCTGCTGAACCTGCTGGATTTATTTGCCTTATTCACCATGAAATTTGATTAATATGCTTTCTTGGTTCTTTATGCTTTTCCCTCTGGGCACCTGAATACCTTCAAAGTTACCTGATAGTGCCAGTTATGTGGCGAGTATGATTTCACGACCTTTGAATCTGAAACATCCAGAATATAACCCATGTGCCGTGCCCTTGCTGTGATTTCTCTATGAATCTGATCAATTTCCCCCGTTGGGGCAAGAAGATGCATTACTATTTCCGTACCCTCGTGGGACCTGAAAAGTGCACTGGAAAGAAAATCCATGGAAGAAAAATGGCCCATAATTATGAGATCGGCCTTCAATGAGCCCCATGAATTGCGGCAATCTGAGTTCACCGCCTTGATCCTAGATTCCAACCCGTTTAAGGAGATATTTTGAAGTAGATATCTGTAGGAAACAGGATTTATTTCGCTGCAGTAGACAACTTTAGCTCCTGAATATTTTGCACAAGGCAGTGCAAAGTAGCCTATCCCTGAGAACATATCCAGAACAGCCTTGCCCTCAAGGTTCCTGTTCCGGAGAACCCCTCTGACATTAACGTTCCCAGGCGAGAACATAACCTTCTGAGGATCGAATTTGAACAGGACACCATTTTCACGGTGCAATACCTCATGTGATTTCCCATGAATGAGATGAAGGCCCGGTACCCTCTCTACTCCTCTTACTCTGGAGATGTCCAGATAGATCGCCTTTGCACCTGTAAATTTCAGCAGTATTTTCAATGCCCTTTTCGAAGGCATTTTCCCATTATTCGACTTGATAACTATGGAGTCTCCCAGCCTGATCCACTTTCTTGGGACAAAGTACCTTGAAGTGGCTTTCAGCCTTATTTTTCTCAGATAATAATGTGGTGAGTCGGCCAATTCTCTGTTCCAGAAATTATCTATTCCAATTTCGAAGCCATCTATTGAAACATTGTCCTTAACGGGGATCAGAATAGTGTCACCAGATCTTCGAATGTGGTACCTCTTGTCGATAACATTTCTCCTTAGAAGTCTGGAGATGAGCTCATTTGCCCCTTCTTTCAGGACCGCTATCATTGGCCTTTCTGTCATTTTCCGGATCCAGGATAGTTTGCAATGCATTAAAAAAATTCCATTTCGCTGCAACTATCATAGTATACAGGAAATTGCAAGAAGATAAATGTCTAAAATCAATATCACCCAAATGAGGCTCAGGGTTGGAACAAGGCCTAGCCAGCTTGCAGTTAGACAGGCTGAACTTGTGAAGGCCGCTCTTTCAAGAACTGGTATAGAGGGCGATATTGTGAAGATTGAATCACAAGGTGACAGGGATCACCAGACCGCCCTTTCAGGGTTCAAAGGAGTGGGAGTCTTCGTATCGAGCCTCAACGACGCACTTCTTGCTGGCAGCATAGACATTGCAGTCCACAGTGCCAAAGACCTTCCTTCTGAGTTGCCTGAAGATCTTTCAATTAACGCTGTTCTGGAGAGGGGGCCGCACAATGATTCTCTTGTCTCAGACACCTCTCTTGAGAAATTACCGTCCGGTGCAGTAATAGGAAGCTCCAGCCCCAGGAGATCATTCATGTTGAAAAGGGTCAGGCCAGATCTTCTTGTCAGAGACATAAGAGGAAATGTAGATACAAGACTGA
Source organism: Thermoplasmata archaeon (assembly GCA_021802365.1). The sequence goes on from JAKAAJ010000001.1 coordinate 32,951, forward strand.
GAAAGCTGGAAAATGGAGAATATGACGCGATTATTCTTGCGGAGGCTGGGCTCAAACGACTTGGTATTTCAGTCCAGCGTCAGCTGCTACCTGAAACTGACTTTGTTCCTGCACCATGCCAGGGAATAATAGCTGTTGTTTGCAGAAAAAGCCACAAGGACTATCAAAAAATTTCCTCCATAACAGATCAGGTGACAATGGAGCAGATGAAAATTGAGAGGAGTTTAACAGCCTCAATGGCTCTTGGCTGTTCTGCTCCCGCAGGTATTTTTGCCAGATATAATGGCAGAGAATACGAGGTAATATCATCATTCTATTCCAGAGACGGAAAAAGGCACACCGATATCAGCGGAACCGTACAAGGGGAGAAGGATCTAGGAGAACTGCTGGATAGGATGAAGAAATCTGTTCCATCAGACTACGGGCTTGGGGATAGCCAATGAGTGAACCATGCCGGATAATTATAACTACGAGGCCATCCTGGAAATTCAAGCCAATTAGGGTTCCTGAAGGATTCAGGATCATCAATATACCACTGACGGAAATCACCCCTATTTCTGTTGACTGGAACCATATCAGGGCCTTCGCACCGCAGGTTCTCATCTTTACGAGTACAGTTGGGGCCAGGATATTTATTGAGAGTGAGAATGAATTTGTGTCAGATAAAATTGAGGTTATTGCAATTGGAAGTGCTACAGCCAGTGAACTTTCCTCAAGATTCAGCAATATAACTGTTCCTGCCAGTCGGAATTCTGATGGCATAGTTGATTTGCTCAGTTCAGGAAACTACAATGAAAGAAAGATTGCCGTTTTCTCCAGCGCCAAAAGCAACCGGATAATACAGAACTATCTCTCAAAAAACAATTACACATACATACAGTGTGATCTTTATGATGCACTTCCTGTCTCCAGTAGCAAAATCACCGAATATCTTCCAAGAAATGATGTTGCTGCAGTTATAATCACATCCTCGCAGGAGGCCGAAGTGTTTATGGATATTGCCGGCCCACAGGCAGCTCTGAAACCTCTTTATGCAATAGGTGAAACTACTGCTTCTACAATGAATAGGATAGGAATTCCCCCTTCAGAACCATTGGGAAAATCAGATCTGGAATCACTTGTTAAAGAAATATGCAGGAAATTCTCAGGCAGTACCTAAAATAGCGGGGAATGGATTTGAACCATTGATCTACGGGTTATGAGCCCGTCGGGATCTCCTAACTACCCCACCCCGCTTCCCACAGGTATACGTGCGTAAAATAATAGGTTTTGCATCGCCTCTATCCGAAAGACTCTTCTATCTTCCGGATTCTCATATCACGGGCATTCCTCTCCAGATATGTATAGACGGTTCTCTGCTTGCTTCCATTGATAAGCATTGTAACTGCCTCCTTTGCAAATTCCATTGAAACATAATCCCCAATTATTGAAACTGTGTCACCATAGATTGAAATTGCAGTTGTTGTGAGTTCCTCTACAATCTGGCGGGTACGGCCACCTGTGCCAATGAGCCTCGCCTTTATCTGCGAAATTCGTTTTGAGCCGGGATTTGCAAAATCTCTCAGTGAAATGACTGCCAACTGGAAATTCTCCTGATACAGCAATAGAGCCTTTTCTGGGTTGAATCCTCTTCCTATGGCCTGAATCACGCTGTTTGTGATCACTGACTTAAGAGGATCGCCCCTTCCCTGCACCTCTACAATTCCAGTCTCTGAATCTATTAGAAGATTGCATTCCCCAATTCTCTCAATTATTTTTTTTGTGCTTCCTTTTTTCCCAATGAGAACAGCAACGCGCTCTTCAGGTATCCTCACTTCTGCTGGCATCTGTTCTGGGAGTTCGTCCGTCATGTCTATCCTCTTATTATCCATCATTATTAAGCCTTTCCAGATTTTATAGGGGACTTCACATACTTGAGTGAATCCTCCATGCTGCAATCTACCCCCTTTTTCCTGAAAAAAACGCATATATTCTTGATGTCCCGCTCCAGGAAATAGTCAGCTGCAGGATGCTCTCTCGATACTGACTGAGCCATGTCCAGCAGGTACGGCTTCGCCCTGTATATGAGGACGTTGTATTCACTCAAGTCTGCGTGAACCAGCTTGGCCTTGCCATAAAGATCTTTGACAGAATCCATTATCTGATCAAAGGTTTTCTGAAAGTCCACCTCTGTGTCTTTCAACATCGGTGCCCCACGCGTACTCTTTCCGAGGTAAGACATCATGAGAAGATTCTTATGGAATGCTATAGGGCGGGGAGCATTTATCCTGTACCTGCGGCATTCACTTAGATTTGTGAATTCTTTTCTGGCCCACAGGTACACAAGCGAAGACCTTGTAAGATGCTCCTTTGAGAACCTGTAATCCCCATCTATGTACTTCCAGATATTTGAGAATCGCAGTGTGGACATCTTGTAAATCTTTATTGCAACTGCTTTGCCATCAAGATATGCCTTGAATACGATTGATTCCTTCCCGCTTGAAATTGGATAATCTATATAGTCAACCCGGTATCTGCTAACAAGTTCATATATTGCCTTCAGAGTCCTGCTGTCAAATACAAGATCAGCAGTCTTCCTTTCCATCTGGAGACTCTGGAGAAATTCCCCGGATTTTAGAAGCTTTTCGAGAGCAGAGAGATCTTCCATCTATACCTTTATTATAACAGACCCGTAAATAATGATTGGGGAATTCCCATTACTTGAATATGTTTATAACCTCTGGCAAAAGTTTGCTTCTGCTGAGATATGATGCCTGTGTTTTTGTGTATCTGTAAACAACATCTGCCTTCTCACTCTGAAACTGCCACGGTTTCACAATGACCAGATCACCCTCTCTTATCCACATCCTTTTCTTCATCTTACCAGGTATACGGGAGTTTCGTGTGAACCCATCCTCACACATTACGTTCAGATGTGATGCTCCTGCAAGCTTTTCAACAATTCCGAACATCTCTCCTCTCCTCTTGTTCGGCAGTATGACTCGTACACCTTCTCCGTAGCCCTCTTCCTCTGACGGAGTATCATTAAAATCTACATCATCTTCCATTTAGCCCGATGTTATGGGATAAACGTTAATAAATATGGTGACAGAATTTAAAAAAAAAGAAAAAAATGTAAAATATGGTGTTTAATCTGTTCCCTCTGTCAGGGCGATACTGTTGTCAATTGCTTTCCTGATCTCATCGTCGGGGAATGCCGTTTTTACTGCCCAGATGTAGAATATTATGGAAGCTACTATGTCGATGAACCAGTCCACTGGTATGGCAGCATGTCCCGGAATCACAAGGGAATTTGCAAGGCTGTGGAATGGCGTAAATTCTCCAAATGTCAACAGAACCAGGTTGAACAGCAGGAGGACTATGACCCACAATCCGGATTTCAGATCCTTTGCAAAGTTTCTGTCCTTTGCATATCCGTAGAGTATGAATCCTATGAGAATTATAACGATCAGGATATACCCACCATATGGATCGGTAGATGAGTCCAGACCGCCTGCGCCCCAGTAGATCAGGAGCCCAGATATTATGAAAGCAAGGATACCGATCACACTGTGCCCTCTCAGGAGGAATGGCCTCTTCAGATTCGGATGGGATTTTCTGAAAGCTACAAGAGCGACCGGCCCGATTATATATGAGAAAACTCCAGTTGTTGTAACAATGGAGGTCAAAGCTGACCATGCTCCACCAATGGTCGAAACAAGATAACCCACAGCAGCAGCAACCAGCAGTATTATTGTCACGATGAATGTGGTCACCAGTCCAAGAGTGGGTATTCTCGATTTGGGACTGACCTTAAAGAACCCGGATGAAAGGTACCCTTCTTTTGCTGTTCCGTACAGGACACGTGAGGTTGAACCCATATACTGGCTCAGTGTACCGGTTGGGCTTACTACTCCATCGATGACCAGAACCACTCCCAGAGCACCAAGTCCGAGCCCCACTCCTTCGTAAAAGAATGGAAAAGTGTACATGGGGAGCGATGTGGATAAACCAGACCATGTGTATGCGGCCAGGCCACTGGTACCGAAGGTGGACGAGTTGAAGTTAATTGACCCTATGAATGCAACCTCCAGAAGGGTGTATACGCCTATTCCAGTCAAAACCACAGCCACAAGTGCCTTCCATATATCTGAACCTGGTGATTTGGCTTCAGCTGCCATTTCAACCGGCTGCCTGAATCCGAGGAATGCAAACACAACACCAGTGGTGGGAAGAGCACTGAAAACAGGATCAATTCCGTACGGTGCAAAGCCTGCAAAACCTTTTCCGCCTGAGGTGAAGTTTACACCAAAGCCGTGCTGCAATCCGAATATTAGAAGCAGGATAACAGCGATTGGGGGAATGACAAGCTTCCAGATGGTCATCCCAAAGTTCGTCTTGATCAGACCCTTAAGCCCTATGAAATTCACATAGAAGAATGCCACCGAAAACGCGGCTGCCACTATGACTCCATAATAGGAAGGTATTCCTGAGGAGTTTACAAGAACCAGTGTACTTGCAGGTGCATAAAAACCAATGGCGCCCTGAAGTATCTGAACAACAGCCACCGCTTCTACTGCCGGAACTGCAATGTATGTGAGAATTGTACTCCATGCAATTATTGATGCAGCTATACCCCCATGAGTAAAATTAGCGTATCTTGCTGCACCTCCTGCAATAGGTACTGATGTCGAGATTTCTGACCAGGCCAGAGCTATTATAAGGATAAATATACCACCTATTATCCATGAAAGGATAGAGGCAGGCCCCGCTGCACTGGCGGTCTCATAACTTCCGAAGAGCCATCCGGAGCCTATAACTGCTGTGAGACCGGCAAAATAGAGGTCCCGCAGGCGCATTCCACGCTTCAGTTTGTTTGTCTCCAAAGATTGCCCAGTTCCACTTACATGTGCGTCTGTCATTATCAATCAGTAAAAAGTTGGACGACTTTTAGATATATAAATATTCTTATACTTTTTAAGAAAATATATATTTTATTGTTTTAGGGTCTAGAGTTACTGCTTTATGTTGACACTTCTAACATTAAATGCCCTTGCAATGGCCTCCCGGAAGAGCTTTATGTTTCTGCCCTCCTTGCCTATGGCCTTTCCAACATCATTCTGATTTACACCCACAAGGACATCAGTACTTCCCTCTCTCCATGTGACAATAATTTCCCTTACACCAAACCTGTGGAAAATATTTCTAACAAAGGTTATCAGGTCTCTGGATTGCTCTGCCACCAAAACATGTTTGTTGGTTCTTTCCCTTATGGTAGCCAGGGCATTCTCGTTCTTTCTGAATAGATCCTGGAGTTTGCGTTCCCCCACAATGAAAAGTATCATATCCTCGTTTTCCGAGCACTCCTTTACTTCCACGTGGGAAACCTTTTCAAACAGGGTTATGTAACCCATTATTTTGTTGTCTATGGTGATCTCTTTCATCTGAGCATTACCGCCTTAATACCATTCCATTGAGCGAGTGCCTCATTTCCTGTTGAATTTGTAGACCAGGTTAACAGCACCCGTACCTAAGGTAATTGGCTGCCCTACAATTATATTTTCCGCAACTCCAGTAAGAGGATCGATCTCTCCGAGTAAGCCGGCCCTCAGCAGGTGCTTCGTGGTGATTTCAAATGCTGCCCTTGCCAGAACGCTGCTCTTCCTTCCAGAGATACCCTGTCTTCCAACAGCCCTTACGTTGCCGCCAAAAGTCATCATGTCTGCCACCAGCATCAGATGCCTCTGATCCACCTCAAGCCCCTGTTCGCTGAGAGTCCTCTCGGATTCATTGAAGATGGCATTCCTTGCTGCTTCAATCCCCAGGACATTGGCAATCTCTATGATGTCGTTGGTGAATGTTCGAGTCGAATCGACCTGATCCACTTCCAGAACCTCCTTCAGATTTGACCCCTGTGTATATATGATAAAAGCCTCAGTTGAGGGGTCCTTCCTTGTTATTGCCCTCTTTATTCCTGGAATACCCTTTATGGTGAGAACCTTGATCTGCTCCTGAAGTTGATAAAGCCTCTTGAAAGACTCCTGCTGTGGCTTCAATATTATCTCCTTGCCTTCCTCGTCGTGCATCACAGTGATTCCTTTCACCTTTGCCAGAGCCTCACTGATATCGGAATGCTTTACCAGCCTTTCATTCATCTTTCTGGCGGTGGGCACGATTGAAAGAGTCATCTGTTCAATATCCGTAACTATGTCAGCAACATCTATGATGGTAGTGTTTTCAAGTTCCTTCACAAGGTTCAGGACGGCCTCTTCAGATTTCTCCAGCTCCGGCTTCATGTAAATTGTCATTGATGGCGTACTGGGTATCCTCCTTGCATCTACAATCTCTATGAGTCTTGGTAGGCCCAGAGTAACGTTCATTTCCCTGACACCTGCGAAGTGGAAAGTCCTCATGGTCATCTGGGTTCCTGGCTCTCCGATGCTCTGTGCTGCAATAATGCCCACAGCCTCGTGCGGATCTATCATTTTTGTCTCAAGATCCTGATATACCCTTTCCAGCAGCTTGTTAAAGCCCTCTTTGCCGATTTCCGTTCTGTACTTTGCGAGATCCTCCGCGACACTTACAGGAATTGATATACCTCTCTTTGAGGCAATGCTTATGATCTCCGAGATTTCTTTGGGGATATCATCCGAATAGCTCTTCTTTTCCTTGAATTCTGTCTTTTCCAGATCAGCAACAGTAAAGTCGGCAAACTCCTTTATCTTTTTCCCTGAGACCTTGAACTCACTCAGTGGAACGGGTTCAACAGGCTCAACAAGGCTCAATTCAAGTATGCTTTTGAGACCGGTCTGCCTCTTCTTGAATAGCCCCTCCTGATCTTTGTATGGAGAGATGCTCTCTATCTTGATCCTGTAGATGAAATTCTTCTTGTCGTTTGTTATATAAGCAGCACCTGCGGGACAGTCCTTCAGGTCTGCCTCGACAGCGTATCTTGCTGGAAGATCTTTCCTGAGCATTTCCATGTTCTTCTTTGTATCCTTGAAAAGGAGGTATTTCATCAGGCCACCTCGTGCTCAATATCGTATGCATGGTAGTCCACATCTATGGTCTTTCCCTTGTCACTCTTTGTTGGGTCCACACCATCCTCTCCATACTTGAACTGTATGACAGCGCCAACAGTGTCCTCTACCCTTAGGGATTCGTTCACCTTGAGATCTTCAAACGCATTTATGAGACGCCTCTGCATATAACCGCTTCTTGACGTACGGACAGCAATATCCACGAGACCTTCTCTCCCTCCTATACTGTGCATGAAATACTCCAGAGGGTTCAATCCGGACATGTATGAGGATTTTACAAATCCTCTTGCGGTTGCACCAAGGTCACCCTGCTTGAAATGCGGAAGTGTCCTGCCATAGTAACCTCTGTTGAGCCTTCCTCCCCTGACTGACTGCTGGCCCACCATTCCTGCTACCTCAGATATGTTAAGCATCTTTGCCCTTGCGCCTGACCTGGCCATAATAACCGAAGGATTGTTGAGCCCAAGGAAGTTTGATGCGATTTTACCTGACTCGTCTCTCACCATACCTGTGGTAGACAGAACCTCTATCTCAAGGGTATCCTCGACTGACCTTCCTGGTGATGGCATGAGTTCTCCTTTCCTGTATGTCTCAACGAGCTTCTCAGTTCTCTCAATTGCATCATTTGATATCTCCTCAATCCTTGCAATTGCACTTTCAGGTATGTCGTAATCACTTATTCCTGTTGAAAAGCCCCTAATGCTTAGGAATCCAACCCCAAGCCTGGTCATGGAATCTATGAACTTTGCAGTTGCCTCAGGGCCGTACTTTCTGAAGATTCTGTCAATAATGACACCAGAGAATGAACCTATGGCCGCTTCATCAATAGTACCATGAACCATGCGGCCGTTGATTATTGTCACATACTTGTCCTCAGGATCATCCTCATATTCACATTTCTCCCTGGCAGATGCACAGAGTTTGCTTGAAAACCTCAGATTGAGACCCTTCGGAAGAATCAGTGAGAATATGTCTCTGCCTCTGTAATATCTCTTTCCATCATGTACCTCTACTGGAGGCATCTCATCCAGGTCGAGGTAACTGAGCATGTGTACCCCTACATTTTCGGGAATCATTGGGTTTCCATGGGTGAGAAGAAACATCGCGGTAATGTGGTCATGTATACCTCCAATGATTGGCCCGCCAAACCTCGGAGACATGATCTGCTCCTGCACTTTCATTATGATTCTGGCTTCTGCCCTTGCCTCTTCCTTCTGTATAATGTGCAGATTCATCTCATCCCCGTCAAAATCAGCATTGTACGGGGTGCAAACAGCCAGGTTGAACCTGAAGGTCTGGCTGTCCAGAATCCGCACAGTGTGGCCCATCATTGACATTCTGTGAAGTGAGGGCTGTCTGTTGAACAGGACTATGTCCCCCTCTGTAAGCTGCCTTTCAACTGTCCATCCGGGTTCAACTCTCTTGGAATTTTCCTCAGCATTCTGGGTCGTTACCTTAATTCTCCTTCCATCTGGCCTGATGATATAGTTCACACCAGCGAGATACCTGTCTGATTCGTCTCTTGCCTCTGGACCCCTTGCCACAAGCTCCCTTACCTGTTCAACATTGAAAGTATTAACAGAAACAGGAACTGTCAGCTCTCTTGCCGCCTTTTCAGGAACACCAACCTCATTCACAGAAAGGAAAGGCTCAGGTGAAATGACCGTTCTGGCGGAGAAATTAACCCTCTTACCTGAAAGGTTTGACCTGAATCTCCCCTCCTTTCCCTTAAGCCTCTGAACAAGTGTCTTCAGCGCTCTTCCTGATCTGTGTCTTGCAGGTGGAATTCCAGCTGTCTGATTATCAAAATAGGTTGTGACATGGAACTGAAGCAGATCCCAGAGGTCCTCGATAATCAGCTGAGGCGATCCATTATCTCTACTTTCCCTGAGTCTCTGGCTGATTCTTATGATATCAACAAGTTTGTGGGTAAGATCATCTTCACTCCTTTCCCCAGTTTCAAGCGTTATGGATGGGCGAAGATTAATTGGAGGAACAGGGAGAACAGTGAGTATCATCCACTCCGGCCTTGCAACTTCCTTGTTCAGACCAAAGAAGAGAAGTTCATCATCCCTTATTCTTTCCATCCTTTCACGGATTTCCTTTGGGGTGACCTTTATGCCTTCTTCCCTGAAAGTGGTGGGCTTGTCCAGAATTAGTTTGCTGTGCTGAGTGCCGCAGTGAGGGCACACACTTCTGCTTGATGCTTCCTCGGTAATCCTCTTGGACATGAGGCCGATTACCTCAGGGTCGGAAGTTGAAAGCGAGATGTTTTCCATCCTCTCCCTGTAACTTCTGATTTCATCCTCTGTAAGCTTTATTCTTCCGCAGGATTTACAGGTGGCATCTAGTAAAGTTTTTATCTCCTTAATGAACCCGACATGAACCACAGGCATGGCCAGCTCAATGTGGCCGAAATGACCCGGGCATTCGTCAACTTTGCCTCCGCATGTTGCACATTTAAGACCGGGCTCAATGACACCCATGTGAAGGTCCATGAGACCTCTCTCAATCGGGTATCCGTCATCATCGTACGTGTCGGCGGTAATTACCTTAACCTGCGACATCTTCCTTATCTCCTCTGGAGAGAGGAGTGCAAATTGTATCCTGTAAATTCTCTTTGAAATTCCACCCGTCATTTTAAATCACCCAGCACAAGTCTCATCATTACACCCATGGAACTAAGCTCGTCCCTCATAAGTTTGAAAGCATAACTTGTCTCAATTGGGTGAATATTTCCTGTATTTCCGCAGACAGGGCATCTTGGAAGTCCTCTCTTCCTATCCAGTATTGCAATATGCCCACATTTCGGATTGCCGCATACATACAGAACAGTCCCATCACTCTGGTCAAGAAGACGGTCCTTTATGACCATGGCAGCACCATGGGCTATCAGAGTATCCCTTTCCATCTCCCCGAACCTCAGTCCACCCTGTCTTGAGCGCCCTTCGGTGGGCTGCCTTGTCAGGATCTGAACCGGTCCCCTTGATCTGGCATGGAATTTTCCTGCCACCATATGGTGCAACTTCTGGTAATAGATAACTCCTGTGAATATGTCTGCTTCAAGTTTCCTTCCTGTTATTCCATCGTACATTATCTCTGTTGAGGAGTGCCTGAATCCATATTTCAGAAGACCATCCCTGAGGCTCTTTTCTGGTTCGCCACTGAATATAGTTCCGTCTACGATTTCTCCTTTCATTGATGCAACCTTTCCACCAATCATTTCAAGTATGTGACCCACCGTCATCCTTGACGGGATTGCATGTGGATTGATGATCAGATCTGGTACGATGCCTTCCTCTGTGAAGGGCATATCCTCCTGAGGAACAACCGCACCTATGACCCCTTTCTGGCCATGTCTGGATGCGAACTTATCCCCAAGTTCAGGGATCCTTTCACTTCTAACCCTAATTTTAACTACCCTGCTGTTGCTTTCTGAAACCGTTAGGATAACGTTGTCAACAAAACCCTTCTCGTTGGGCCGCATTGTTATGGAGGACTCCCTGCGCCTCTGCGGGCCAAGTTTATCAGCCCCTTCCTCCAGGAACCTTGGGGGAGAAGTCTTTCCAACTAGCACATCAGAGCCTTCCACGTATGACTCAGGAAAGATTATTCCATTCTCATCGAGATTTCTGTAAAATTCCTCTGCTCTTGCGCCCAGAACATCATGAGTAGGGATTTCAAACTTGTCCTCCTGCCCACCAGGATATCTCCTCTCCTCTGCGCTGTATGTCCTGAAGAACGAACTTCTTCCGAGTCCCCTCTCCACTGATGATTTGTTAAATACCAGTGCGTCCTGGATATTGTAACCCTGATATGACATAATGGCCACGACAAAGTTCTGGCCGGCAGGCCTTTTGTCGTACTTTATGAAATCCATAATCTTTGTTTTAACCAGCGGAATCTGAGGATAGTGAAGCATATGTCCTCTGGTGTCCGTACGAATCTTGAAGTTTGTTGAAGCGAGCCCTATTGACTGCTTTGTCATGGCTGATGCCATAGTGATTCTTGGAGATGAGTTGTGCTCCGGATACGGAGTAACTGATGCTACAACACCAAGAATCAATGCAGGATCAATCTCGAGATGTGTGTGCTCTTCAGAAAGTATTTTTGGAGCTTCAAATGTCCCTTCGCAAATTTCACACTGGAGCACAACAGGGGGATTTGGCCTTGAATCACCCGGATTCACCCATTTAAGTTTGCTCCTGTAAAGGTAATTGTTACAACTGGGGCATCTCTCTGGGAAGTCATATGCATAGACTGCTATGAATAGGTTCTCTTCCTCTTCGGCGTCAATGTATTCAAGTGCGCCCCTCCTTATGAGGTCCTCAACGTTTAGCTCCCCCCTCGAAAGTGCATCAAGGGTTTCCCTGTTCATAACAGTGTTTCCGTTCTTAACAACAATCAAAGGTCTCCTTATCCTGCCACGGTCGCAGTTTATGATCACTTCTCTTGTCTCAGGATCGTATCTTACATTGACCTCATGAGACAGTTTTCCGTTCCTTCTGTACTCCCTTACTGTTTCAGTAAGGCCTGCTGGATCCTGATGGTAGCCTATAAGATCACCATTCAGGTATACTCTTCCCAGTTCTGCTTCCTCACCGAGCACCTCCATAAGGTTCATGCCCTTCAGTGTTTCAATAACTGTCTGGGAGTCGATACCCTCGGTGACATTAATGATAAGGGCGGCATTCTTCACCAGACCGCAGTTCTGCCCCTCTGGAGTTTCGTTAGGGCAAATCCTGCCCCACTGTGTTGGATGAAGGTCCCTTGCCTCAAAGTGAGGCTGAGATCTTGTAAGTGGAGAGATTATTCTCCTCAGATGGCTTAAGGTGCTCACATTTGAGACCCTGTCCAGCAGCTGTGATACGCCGGTTCGTCCGCCTATCCAGTTTCCAGTTGCCATCGCATGCAGGATTTTCTGTGTAAGAAGGTCCTGCCTGACTGCTGGTTTGAGCCTTATTCCCTTCTTCCTGTTGTAGGTCCTCTCGAGCTGATATTTAAGGTCCTTCATGACTGCCTGGAAGGCGCTCCTGAAGAGCTCATCCAGAAGGTCTCCTGCCTCCTTGACCCTTTTATTTGCAAGATGGTCTTTGTCATCCTCTTTTCTTATTCCGAGATGGAGTTCCAGCAGTGAACGGGCCATCCTTCCAAGATATACGGCCTTCTTTATTCTGTCCTCAGCCTTATCTCCAAGGTGCGGAAGCAGAGATCTGTCAAGCATCTGTGAGATCTTCTTTTCCCTGAATTCCTTCGCCTGGCCTGCTGCAAACCTCTTTTCCAGATACTGGATTGCATCATCGTGGTTCACAACTCCATTTGGGGGGAATATCTTGGGGTTTCTTGATTCCTCAATATTTGCGTAAATTATTGGCTCCATTGCCCTGGCAGAGGATATTGAATCGTGTATGCTGACCTCCTTCTCCATTCCAAGGGCCTTCATCAGAATTACTAAGGGTATGGGGCCTGCAACACTAGGAATTGAGACGTTAATGATTCCATCAGTTCCCTTCTCCATTGAAGTTAATGCCCGGAAACCTGCCTTCTGCGAGAATACCTTCGCTACCTCAACTCTGGATTCGTACTTTTCCTCGTACTCGACAAGAATCTTATTCGGAGCCAGATCCTCCAGTGAAACGATAACCCTCTCAGAACCCCCTATGATAAAATAACCGCCTGAATCATCTGGATCTTCACCAACATATTGCAACTTTTCCCTTCTGCTTGCATTGATGGGCCCATTATTTTTGTCTATGTACTGTTCAAGGTTGCTGCCGTAAAGTGTGCATACCTTTGATCTTACCATTACTGGCATATCGCCGATCTTGAGGGTCTCCTGCTGTTTATCAACACCGTCTTCCACAACACTTACTCTAAGGGTTATCGGGGCCATGTAATTGAGATCCCTCAGCCTTGCCTCTGTTGGTGTGATCTGATTGGATGCGCCTGAGGCTTCCTTTATTTCGGGGCGTTCTACCCATATGGTGGGCTCGCCAACGAATTTTCCCTTCTCTTTCACTCTGCCAAAATATACCTTTATGTCCCTTCCCCCTGTCTTTGTTGGGTCAAGAGTCATAACCCCCGGTTCCTCATCCTCGGAGATTTTTGTTTCGTCCACAATCTGCTGCATTACACTGTCAGGGTTTCCGATCGTGGCTACAAAATTATTGTAAGAATCTATCTGGTGACTCACTACACTTGCATTCTTAAAAAAATACTCAACCAATTCCTTCATTTAAAAACCTCACTTGTGACAACCCTGTAATACACAGAATAACCCATTGTCGGGCTCTTTCTGCTGATCTTAATAATAGTGCCCCCCTCAAGGGGTCCATGAATCTCTTCTAGGGCTTTTATAGCTGGATCACTCCTGCTAATTCTGGGCAACAGGTCCTTGGCTATTCCCAACTCCTTTAAAACTTTATCCTCTTCCTCTTTTTTTACAACATGATGTGCCGGTACAAGTTCGTGCTGCAGTACGTTAAGCTTGGCCATTTTCGCACCCCCTTCAGCGGGCCCGGAGGGGTTCGAACCCTCGACCACCTGGTTAAAAGCCAGATGCTCTACCTGGCTGAGCTACGGGCCCATTGTTTTTAATGCCCCTTCCTATTGTAACTACATTAATAAAAGTTTACAAAAGAATGACTGATCCTCTGCAAAAATATTCCATGAACAAGAGGTGCTTCATGCATGAACCAATATTATTATTAATGCGGCAAAACATATTCGATTTCAATGCCCAAACTCATAATACCATGTGTCACCCCCTTTCATAATGGAGTATTTGACATGAAAGCCTTCAGGAAGTTGATGAAATATGCATCTGAAAGCGGATATGATGGAGTATTTGTGCTTGGTTCCACCGGAGGTTTTGCTGCTCTTGACTTCAGGCTTCACCGGAAACTCATAAGGACCATGGTAGATGAAATTCCTGAAGAACTTGAAAAATATGCAGGAATTTCACGATCCAACCTTCCCGAATCACTGGAACTTGCAAAAGAGGCAGAAAAGGTAGGATTCCAGAAAGTCGTGGCCATAAACCCTTTCTATCACAGGTATTCTGATGCGTCCATAGTTCGTTTCTTTTCCAGGATAGCGAGTTCAATAAAGGGAGAACTCTATTTATACAACAATCCGGCTCTCTCCGGTCACAAATTACCAGCCTCGCTAGTAGAGAGCATGATGAAGCAGAATGAAAGCATCAGGGGAATAAAGGATTCAAGCGGAGACATGCAACATTTCAGGGAATTGCTGGAAATTCCTGATCTGGAAGTTTTTCAGGGCAAGGATGCATTGCTTGCTGATTCAATAAAGGTTGGTGCAAGCGGAGGCGTCTGCTCCAGTTCTAACTTCTGCCTCAACACCCTGAACATTGCAAAGGGTAGATCAGAAGGTTATCTGTCAAACCAGAAGACAGAGAAACTAATGCAGATTATCTCCAGGTATGATATTCCGGCCATCCATAACTATCTTTTCAGATTGTTTGTGCTTGGGGAAACTGAACCTGATAATTACATGCCTGAACCATTCCTCGACATACAGAACCCGCCTTCATCGAATGAAATTCTTGAATTAGTTGATCATCCGTTAATGAAATAAATATATTGATTGCCGAAATAACCTGCTATGAAGATGAACATAGACGGAGAGACCAGACACCTTTTTGCTGTATGGATGGAAAATGGTGTAGTCAGGTTAATAGATCAGAGGAAACTCCCTGAAAAGATTGAAATTTTTGATGCAAAGAACAGTGATGACATAGCACATTCCATTAAAGATATGCTGGTTAGGGGAGCACCTGCCATTGGTGTTACAGCAGCCTACGGGCTGGCTATGGCAAAGTTAAATGGCGAGGACATGGAAGAGGCCGTAAGAAAGATCAGGTCAACAAGGCCAACCGCATACGACCTTTTCAAAGCTATAGATTTCATGAAGGAAAACGGCTTTCTGGAATCATCTGCAAGAAGATATGCCAATGAAATAAGCAGCAGGTGTAAAAAAATAGGAGAATATGGTAATGAACTCATAGGGAATGATTCCAGAATACTTACTCACTGCAATGCGGGAGCACTGGCAGTAGTAGACTGGGGTACAGCCATTGCCCCCATGAGGATTGCCCACGATTCTGGAAAAAAGTTATTCGTCTATGTAGACGAAACGAGACCCAGATTGCAGGGGGCTCGCCTGACTGCCTGGGAACTGGCGCAGGAGGGAATTGACCATGCAATTATTGCCGACAATGCAGCTGGTCATTACATGAAGGCTGGAAAGGTTGACCTTGTGATTGTTGGAGCAGACAGGATAACATCTTCAGGTGACTTCGCAAACAAGATAGGCACATATGAAAAGGCAGTACTTGCAAAGGAGAATGGCATACCGTTCTATGTAGCTGCACCAGGGAGCACATTTGATTTCTCACTTTCCGGAGGCCAGGATATCCCAATTGAGGAAAGATCCCCTGACGAAGTTCTTTACATAGAAGGCAAAAGGCTTGGGCCGGAGCAGAGTACAGCACTGAACCCTGCATTTGACGTGACTCCATCCAAGTATGTTTCCGGATTTATCACTGAATACGGAATTTTCAGGCCAGATGAACTGCAAAAACTTCGCAGGACCATGGACAAGGATCTCTTCATGAAATTCTCACCTCAGGATGCCAGATAAGATTTAATGAGACACGGCATCACATGTCATTGAATGATAACAGAGATGTTACCCCCTGGGAAGTTTCTGAATCTCTTGGGGAAGGAGATTACGTTAGGATAGCCAGTGAATTCGGGGCTGGCTTGATCGACAGCGATTTGAGGAACAGGCTTGAGAAACTCGCTGGAGGCACGAATCCGTTTCTGAATCAGGGTGTTTTCTTTGCACACAGGGATCTTAACCTGGCCCTTGATGACCTTGAAAGCGGCAAGGGATTTTATCTCTATACCGGAAGAGGGCCCTCTGGTAAGATGCACTTAGGGCATCTTCTTCCTTTTATGTTCACAAGATGGCTCCAGAAGTCATTTGATGTCAATCTCATAATTCAGATAACTGATGATGAGAAATTTCTTTTCAGGGACCTTGAATGGAAGCAACTTTCTCAGGTGACCAGGGACAATATCCTGGACATACTGAGTCTGGGATTTGATGCCAGGAGAACTCACATTCTCATTGACTCCATTAACGGCTCTACCCTTTACAGAAGGGGTGTTGAAGTGGCCAGGCATATAAACGTCACTCTATCTAAAGCTGTTTTCGGATTTCAGGACAGCGATAATGTGGGAAAGTATTTCTTCACCAGCATTCAGTCCGTCCCAGCGTTCCTGGTCAGCTCCCTGCTCGGAAGAAATATCCGATGCCTGATCCCCCATGCAATAGATCAGGACCCTCATTTCAAGGTCTCCAGGGATGTGCTGCCAAAACTGGGCTACCTTAAACCCTCATCCATTATATCCAAATTTCTGCCCTCTCTCAAGGGTGGGGGCAAGATGTCCTCTTCGGACCCGAACAGTGGAATATTCCTGGATGATACGCCACAGGTTGTAAGGAAGAAGATAATGAAATATGCTTTCTCAGGTGGCAGGGACACAGCAGAGGAACAGAGGAAATACGGAGCGAACCCAGATATAGACTTTTCCTTCAATGTCTACAAGCTCATTGAGGATGATCAGGTTAAGGTAAGCAAAATCCGTGAAGAATACAGTAGTGGATCCATGCTCTCCGGCGAGCTCAAATCACTTGTTGCTGAAAAAATATCCCAGGTTCTTGCAGAATTAAGGGAAAAAAGAGAGATCGCCACTGAAAAATATGATGAATATCTCTTTTCGGAGGATAGGCTTATAGAGAGTTTCAGGTGAAATTCTCGAATCCCTGGAAACATATTTAATACGACACACATGCTCATACATGAGCCTCCCCGATTTTGGTGTTTATCACCATTCAACCAGAAAGCAGTCTGAGATTCTCAGAGAATCGGTTAGGGATCTGTTCAGCCATTCATTTGACATAGCAGGTATCCGGAAGGGAGAAGATATCAGGGTCCTTGACGCTGGATGCGGGTCCGGATTTCTATGTGCCGTGGTAGCATCATATTTTCCCAATGCACAAATTACCGGCATTGACCTGTTCAAAAGCGGGAGCCTCAGGGATCTTAGCCTGGATGCTGCAATTAGGAATATGGAAAGATTAGGATTCAGCAGAAGAGTCGAATTCGTAACAGCAGACCTGACAGAGTCCCTCAAATCACTGGGCACTTTTGACCTCATAGTATCAAATCTTGTTCTGCACAACCTTGGCCAGAGGAGGAAAAAAGCATTCGAAAACATTGTGGAAGTCATGAAACATGGTGCATTTTTTGTCTATGGTGATCTCAGCACTTCAAATGAACCGGAGGGGTCGGATTCCAGCCATGATGTTCTGGGACCATTGAGATTAATTTACGAACAGAGGCTGGAATCGATGAGCCAATACAGGTTGCAGATATTCAGGAATAACATCCCTAACAGATAAGGAAACAATTAAAAATGACAGCCAGTCGCATTTCCCGTCCCCTCGCGGAAGACAGTACACATACGACCTGCATCAAGCTTTACCGTCGGGTTCGGAATGAGACCGGGTGTGACCTTGATGCTCAAGCCGTCACGCTCCTGTTATTTCTCACTCGTATTTAATATTTATTGCAAGGCATTAGAAACACAATGTCCCATTACATAAACAGGCCGGTAAGTTAAAAATCATATGTCCGTGCTTGTTCTCAAATGTTATATAGCATTAGAATATAATTATACATGAAATATCTTGTGGTTACAAGCCGGGCACCCGTAAGCCATGAGATTGTTAGTGGCAGGGAGAGCCTTAAAAAGAACGTAGGAGGAGTTGTAACCGCTCTAAGGAGGCTGATGATGCAGGAGGGTGGCACATGGGTCAGCTGGGGAGACGGAAACGCTGATAGCCGATACCTCGAGGAGGATTATGAAGGCTACCACATCTCCAGAATTATACTTGAGCAAAGGGAAAAAAAGGGCTTCTATGACGATTATTCAAATGGTACGCTATGGCCCCTTTTCCACTATTTCAGGGACCAGATGAGATTGAGCCCAAACGGTTACAAAAAGTATGAAGACGTTAACAGGAAATTTGCGGAAAAGATAGTTGAACACCTAACCAGGGACACCATCATATGGATTCATGACTATCAGCTGATGCTTGTACCAGGCATGCTGAGGGAAAAGGGTGTGAGAAACCTCATAATATTCACGTGGCACATACCATGGGTTGCAAGTGAATTTTATTCAATTCTCCCAGAGGCAAGGATACTCTTATCAAGTATATCAAAGGCAGATATGATAACATTCCATACACACCTGTATGAGAGAAATTTCCACGAATCTGTGAAGATGCTGTTTGGAACCGACGAAGCCCTCAAAGACAGAACATTCGTCTTTTCACTTGGCATAGACGTGAAGTACTATTCATCAAACAATTTTACCGGGCTTCCTTCAAAGGCACTTAAGGGAAAAAAACTGATATTCTCTGTTGACAGGCTTGACTATACGAAAGGCCTGATAAGCAGGGTAATGGCCATCGAGACGCTGATAAAGAAATTCCCCAAGTCCAGGGAGAAATTCATCTACGTTATGGTTGTGACTCCTAGCAGAACCTCTGTCTCGCAGTATGAGGAACTGAAGCGAGAACTTGAAATGACAATTGGCAGGGTAAATGGCCTTTATTCTGACCTTTCATGGCAGCCGATCGTTTACATATACAGGAAGGTCTCTGACACACTCCTGATGAGCTATTACAGGAAGGCGGACATCGCGCTCATCACTCCCTTAATAGATGGGCTTAACCTTGTGAGCAAGGAATTCGTTGCAGCATCCCAGAATGGCATACTTATACTTTCTGAATTCGCAGGTGCGGCTTTCAACCTAAAGGATGCGATACTGGTAAATCCCAACGACCCTGATGAAGTGGCTCAGAAAATTCATGAGGCAATGTTCATGGAGCCACATGAGATAACAAGAAGGCTCTGGTCCCTTAAGAGGACCATACAGAAGTATGATCTTGAATGGTGGCTAAATAGCATTAAGAACGAGGCAATAAGGATTCATGAGCATGGAGACAGGGATATCAGAAATAGAGAAAGCATTCACAACTCTCCTGAATAAGGATCCAGCCATATTTTTAGATTATGATGGGACTCTTGTTCCAATTCAACCCGATGCAGATTCAGCCACTGCCGACAGGGAACTTCTGGATCTTCTGCACATTCTGGACACCAGGTACACACTCTGGATAGTCACTGGAAGAACTCTTGATTCCATAACTGGATTCATTGGCACCGGATTCAACATAATAGGTCTCCACGGACTGGCCATGCGAACAAAAGACGGAATCGTAACCATCAGTCCGATGCTTGAAAGATACAGGCCAATTTTCATGAGATTCATGGAAGATGAGCATGATATCCTGGAGAGATTCCCGGGAGTTGTGATAAAGGACAAGGGTGGCGCCATCAGCTTTTCACTCTGGGGAATGGAGGAGCCAGATATTCAGGGCCTTGAGGATTTTCTGCGAAAATATGCTGAGGACCTCGAACTGGACTTCTATCCCGGGAAAAGGATTTATGAACTTCGCATACCTGGCATCAACAAAGGGAAGGCAATAAGGGAGATCAGAGATCAGAGGCCTGCACTGATCATAGGTGATGACATCACAGATGAGGATGCTTTCAGTCTCAATAAGGATGCAATAACAGTCAAGGTTGGGGCTGGCGACACTGAGGCAGGTTTCCGCATTCAGGATTACCTGTCTGTAAGGGAACTCCTCAAAGCAATCGCAAGTCAGAAACCTGAAACATCGTAAAGGTCCAGTCGCCTCTCCTTCAGAACAGGGACCTCTTCCAGATACTTCTGGACAATTCCCATATCAATTTCCACTGAAAGAATTCCTTCCTTGTTGTCAAGTTCCTTAATTATATCACCATAGGGGCTCACAACCATTGAGTGGCCAGTAAACTTCTCCCCACACTGGGCAGTTCCTAACACAAAGGCACCATTCTCAGTGGCCCTTGCAACAAGCAGATTTCTCCATGTGTCGAGCTTTCTCTTTCCCGCAAACCATCCGGCCTGGTAAGAGAGAATACTCGCACCCGTGATCCTCAGTATCCTCGATGGTTCCGGGAATCTGAGGTCATAGCAAATCAGTGAACCTATATTGGATTTGCCTATTCCAAAAGGCTTTACCTGCATTCTTCCTGGCTCAAAAACGCTGCTCTCCTTCATGGAGTAGGCGTCAAAAAGATGTGTTTTCCTGTATTTGCCACATATTATTCCCATGCTGTCCACAAGAACAGATGTGTTAAAAGGCCTGAGTGCATAGGAATTCTTCTCCGCAATATTTGTGAGAAGATATGAGCCTGACCCTTTTAATACAGAGGATAGCTGCTGAACAAATGACCCATCAACCGGTTCAGCATCTTCTGCAGTCTTTTCAGGTGAAGAATAGTCTGGAACATGCATATGGTACTCAGGGAATATAACAAGATCAGGTTTGTCCTTTAGGGCATCCTTGAGAAAGCCAATAGATCTTTCCAGATTTTCCGCCTTATCTGAACTCGACTGAAATTGTACCAATGAAATCTTCATGCAATCATCCTCTGAATCCCTCTATCTCAGATAGTTTTTCCGGCAGGTAAGTTTTTGTCACGTAATCCAGCCCATATTTGGCAAGTGCCTGCTGTTCAGCCTTTTTGCCAATTCTGAGCATTGTCTCTATCTCCTGGACCCAAAATTCCGAATTGAATCTTGGATCCTTCAGTTCAGAATTAAGGGCAGCAATATCACGATCGCTCAGCTTATCTGTGGGAAGATCGTAATTCAGTATATCTGATGCGGTTATACCTATAAATTCTGCTGTTGGCACTGCAAGATATTCCGATATGTGTGCGGTCTTTATGGCCCCGTACGCAATTGACCCGAATATTCTGAAGGACCAAGGATCTCCATCCGTAAATACATAGACAGGGAGGTTTTTCTCAGTATTCAGCCTCTTCAGCAGCCTCCTGGTGCTCCTGGCAGGCTGGCCTTTCAGATGCACCAGCAAAGCCCGGCTATCTTCGTCAAACCCGTTCTCCACAAGCCTGTCAAACATTCCTCCTGTCTCCATGGCAAGGATGAAATCAGCATCAACATCCTTTATTCTCAGTTTCTCCTCTTCCACATTATATGGTATAGGATATCCACTGTCCCCGACATCATCTTTACAGTTTATTTTTTTGAATTCCCCCTTTCTTGTCTTTTCCTCCACAGTTATATTACCGATTATGCTGGCTCCGTTTTCCTCCGGCCTTAACTTGAAATCCTCCCTGAGAAGTGATGAAAGGACCTCAAGATCCTCAGCCATCATGTTTGACTCATCCTGAGCTCCGAATTTAGCCAGATTCCAGCCTTCCGATATGTAGTACATTTCTCTGAGGGTTGAGGATTTGTTAGTCTGTATCATGCTTTCGATAAATTCCACCATGTATAGTAGTTTCAGAATGTACTGAGCCCCATCCAGGCTTTTCGCGCTTCTTGTTACTGTTGAATCTCCGTATTTCCAAACAGAGGAAAGGTAGTCTAGAACTATATTGTCCTTATTCCTTGAGGACATCTGTATCTCTGGAACCTCACCCTCGGAGATAGAAGAGTGGATTGAACTTATTATCTCCCTGAATTTCTTCTCAGGTAATGAATCATTCATTGCTATCAGCCTCTATCCTGAGCTCCTCTTCGAAGTAATCTGGAGGCAAAAGCTCAGCTCCCTGAATCCATACCGGATCTATGCCTGTGAAATAATAATCTGTTCCGGGATACTGATTGAAAGTCCCTTTCACACTGAATTCAAGGATCACTCTTCTGGATGGTTCCAGACCATTTACTTCGAAACTGAGTGTCTCGGATGACGAAGAAGTGCCGGGTGGCTCAGCGTAGAGCTTGAATGTTACACTCTTTCTGGTAAAGTTGACAACTTCTGCCCTGATTTCGTAATGATCCTCGTTTCTCTGAAAAGTCTCTGTCACAAATATCACATTTGCTATTTTTGACAATACCATTGAGATATCCGGCTCAGGCAGTCCGAGAAGAGATGAACTTTTTGCGCCAATTTCAGGGATTATCTTCTCAACAAGAGTGAACTTCTCGTATATCTTCGAACGCTTTTCCTTCTTGTTTATGAAGCCTCTCACTCCCCTGGCCGCTGTTTTCAATGCGGCCGTGATTTCCTCCATTATCAGATCAATCCCGGCAATCGCCTCTTTTGATTCCGAAGTAAATGGAAGCCTGATCCCGAAAACATGTACAAGTATAATGGCAGGGCCAAATGGGACACCCTTACCTCCTCTCTGGTCAAAACCATACCCTCTCCAGTCCATTTCTGATATGGCCCGAGTTATGGCACATGCACCCGGCTGGTAAAGAAGAGGGACCTTATTTGCGAATCTCACCACCCTTACCTGCTCATCTGCCGGAAGGTTCCCTCCGTAGACTATTCCTACCTCAACGGAAAATGGGTTACCGTTGTGTACGGAAACTGGCCTCTGAACAGGCTTGCCAAAGTACAGCGGCTGCAGTTCCCCATATATGTTTTTCAGCCCTCGCCTGATAAAGTCGCTTCCCAGGGGCGAAAGACAGTCAGTTGGTGGTGGAAGAATCTTAACAGAATTAAAGGCATCAAGCAGCTTTTTCATATAGTGGATTTCCAGTTTATCCACAGGAATCGAGAAATCTATTCCGGATGTGGAGGACATCTCATCCAGTGTCCTGGGTGTTAACCTGCTAAGGTCCTGAAGCAAAAACTCCCCTAATGTCCTGTTCGGGATCGATCTGGCCATTCTGTAAAGTTCGCCCAGCTCCAGGCCCATTGGGTGTGGCTTGATGGATCTTGCAGGTGTAGAAGGTTTTTCTATGACACGCTCAATTCGCACCTTCTTTCCATCAGGGTCTATGAATGTGAACTGCGCATTGGGGTTTACAATTGCGGACTCTTTGAGGTACTCGAATACAGACTGTTTGCCTGTCTGGTATTTTCCCTTGAGTGGTATCTCAATTCTCGTGCCGCTTTCCTTTCCCCATATCACCGGCTTCTCACTGATTATGTCTGCCCTGTTCTCCTTTACATTTATTCCGAGCTCGAAGGCGTAAGCCACGTCTTCCTGTTTCTGTTTTGTCTTGATTTTTGAGGGAAGTGCAGTTGTGATCTGCCCGTAAAGTATGGATGCTGTTATCCCTATACCCTGCTGGCCCCTGGATTGCCTGAGTGTTCCAAACCTTGAACCATAAAGTAGCCGCCCAAAGACGTTCGGAACCTCCTTCCTGGATATCCCCGGGCCATTGTCCTCAACTATAACAGTGAGAGAATCATCCCCGGATCTGTTTATTTCAACATATATGTCAGGGAGTATCTGGTACTCCTCGCATGCATCCAGGGAGTTGTCCACTGCCTCCTTAATAACCATAAATAGAGATTTCTGCAGAGAGTCAAAACCCAGTATATGCCTGTTCTTCTCAAAAAATTCGGAGATTGATGTCTCCCTGAACTCGGAAGGGGCATCACTCTTTCTGGTGCTCATTGAACTGACAAGGCAGATACAGATAAATTGTTTTGCGACTTTATCCGAAGTATCCGAGATCTTCCTTTGGCTGAGCCCTGGTCTGAGCTTCCTCCTGCATTCGGCCAGTAATCTGCTCTATCTGCTTTGTCCTTTCGTCCAGATCTTCAAGATTTATGTCGAGGTTCAGAAGGTTCTTCAGGACCTTTACAACCTCTCTTGCCCCCTTTGGATCTGCAAAATAGCCAGATGTTTCGCCCATGAGGCATGCACCGTATATGGAAAACATCTCACTGGACATTCCCAGTATAACACCTGCGGATCCAACTATTCCTCCACCGGGTTCCCCCTTTGGAAAGACAACCCCGCTCTCCTTCAATTTTGCAATCATTCCTGGATCTGTTACAGCGCCCAGAACCCTTGGCTCATCGACTATTTTTCCTGTGCTGTAGCCACCCAGTGTGTATACCCCTGACAGGCCAAATTGCTTGAGCAGTTCCAGTATGGCATAGGAGACTTCATACTGTCCCTCCTGTGTTGTTCCCTGGAAATCCCCCACAAGAACAAGGAGGTCCTGTTTCCCCCGGAATTTCTTGTAATATATGCTGTTTCTTACAAGCCTCGCGACACCTTCCTCGTCAATGAAGACCTGAGGAGGAAAATACTGTGAGAACATGTCAGCCAGCTTTTCCATCTTGAATTTGTCTATAAGATAATCTGCTGCTATCTTTCCTACATTACCTATTCCCGGTAGCCCCCCTATTAGGACAGGGTTGCTAAGTTTCGGTTTTTTATACTGCCTTATTATTATTTTTTCCATCACTACCCCCTCTTTCCATTAATCTGTACTTCTGAAATCTGTCATTCGTGGAAAATCTAGGAGGCATTGCGTACACAGCCGTGCCATCACATTTCGGGCACCTGTCCAACATAGTATAAGCGCCACATATGGTGCACCTGTAGATCAATGAACGCAATTAAACCACTATCTCCTGGTAAATTCAGTAACCACGTTGTATTTTTTCGAGTTCTCTGTGATCTTCTGTACCACTCTTTTCAATACATCTTCTGCCGACTTATAATCTTTCTCTGTCACAACTATATTGTATCTGGGAGCTCCAGCGTACTGTATCCTTACATTTTCCTCAACAGAATCCTTGAAAGTATTCCTGATCCTCTCAACACCGTCACTCTCAAGGGAATATGCCTCTACAACCCCTCCAATCTTCAGATATGGCAATACGACATTTTCCTTCGCCACCTTTACAAATGTCTCCTTCCATTTCCCCTGAACATCCGGAAGCCATTCATCAGCACTGGCCGATGCATCTTCGAACGCTTCATATAAAGATCCGAACCTGTTTGCAAGATCATCGGCAAACTCCTTTCTGCTGGCTTCAACTGATTTTTTTAGCGACTTGGAAACAATCTCTAGAAGCTTATCAGCCCTCTGGTCATTCTTCCACTCTGAAACCTTCTCCCTCTTCTGGTGTTCATTAACCCTCTTGAGGGAAAGCTCAGCATAATTCCTGGACGAATCAACACTGAGCACTTTGCAGACAGTCTTCTGGCCTTCCCTCAGATAATCTTTAATGTGTCTGACCCAGCCTGTGGCAACTTCAGCGATGTGTACAAAACCTTCACAGTTGGGATATTCCTCAAGTTTGGCATTTGCGCCAAAGTTCTTTACGCTCTTTATTGTGACAACTACAAGGTCACCTGGTTCGGGTAATCCCTTCTTCATTCTGTTTCTCCAACGAGTTCAGCGGACAACTCGGATATGCCACCTGTTGGTCTTGAAAGAGTTGCGCCGCAGATATTGCATACGACTACTGATGATGTCCTTGTATAAGTTGGCTGGACATTGCCGCAATCCTTGCATTTTATCTTTACAAAGCGGTTTCCTATTCCCTTTGGCTTAACAAATTTCTTTGTTGTTTCCTCTGACATTATTATGCCTCCACAAGCTCAAACTTCTTAGCTCTTATTCCCTGTGGTGTAACTGCCTTTTTGCAGGTCGTGCATCTCAAACGCAGAGCCACTCTCTTTGTTGGTTTCTCCCGCCCTTCATATTTTGGCCTTGGGAAACCTCCAAATCCTGAGGTTGCCCTTCTGAATCTTCTCTGTCCTGCCCTGAACTCACTTGCTTTCTTTTTCCTTACCCTTTCTACCTCGTGTTTTGTATGCTTCTTGCATTTCGGGCAGTAACTCATAATCACCTTAGGCATTTTCAATAGATCCACCTTAAATGTATATCTGGAATCATTCCATGGAATGATTTGTCTTGCTGCATTGATTCTTTTCTTATAAGGTTTCTTCACCTTATTCATGACAACAGGAGCACCATATGAGATGCCATGACGCATATATTGAGCAAATTATGGGGAATCCACATCTTAAATGTTTGAAATTAAATTTGGATATAGGACATGGGCATTCACTTCCTCAAAGGTTCACCATGCCCTGAAAGCAGCATTGATGCGGGGTGTGCTTCTATTATCTTCTTTGATTCCTGTGCCTTTTTCATATCAAGAGTAAAACCTTTATTCAAGGCTGTTTGGCCATTTTTTATTACAACAGCATCCCCTACAAAGAGAGCAGAGTCTGGCTCAAAGTAATATGATGTGCTTCCAGGGGTGTGTCCAGGAGTTTCAACGACCGTCAACCCAGGAAGGGTCATTTCTGAGGCTTTTTTTAAACCCTCCACTGGAGCGCTCTTCATGATTCCAGCAACGACTTTGCTGAGCATTGAGGGAGCTGGTTTCATTTTCTTCTTGCCGGAAATCACCTCCATCTCAGCGTCAGGAACATATATCTGGGGATGGAATGCATCACTCACTTCCCTGAGACCACCCACGTGATCAGGATGGTAGTGGGTTATCAGTACAGCTACCGGTTTCATTCCCCTCCCTGTGTAATAGGATATTATCTTTTTAGCTGAACCTTTTGTGCCGGCATCTATGAGAATCTCTCCTGCTTCTGATTTCAAGGAGTAGCAGTTTGCCATCGTCCCATCTATCAGATCTATGTTATCTGTCACCTTCAACCAGAACACCTTCCCTGGATTATGCAGACTCGCATAGATAAGCATTGCTGGCAATAAAGGGGTAAAAGCTCAATACGCAATAGTGTTATATATTCACTTCCAATCAAGTTCCGAATTAAAATGCCAAAGCCACAGACCAATGCCCCAAAGCCTATGGACGTCCTCAGAGGAGCGATTGACAGGAATGTCCTTGTGGATGTAAAGGGAAACAGGGGATATTCAGGTATACTGGAAGGTTATGATATATATATGAACCTGGTGCTCAGGAATGCAGGCGAAACCATAAACGGGAACGTCAGTGGTGTATATGACAGAATCCTGGTCAGGGGAGATAATGTAATATTTGTCTCTCCATCAAAAGGTGATATGCAATGAGTAATGGAACAGCAGTAATGGGAAAGATGAATAATAAGAAGGTTCACGTCACTTGCAGAAGATGTGGACATCACACTTATCATGTTAGACAGAAGAGGTGCTCTCACTGTGGATTCCCAGCTGCAAGACTCAGATCCTACAGATGGGCAAAAGCCAAATGATCACTGTGCCGTAGTTGGTATATGCGGCACAGATGAAAGTTTTCCTTACATTTTAACTTCACTGAAAACCCTTCAGCACAGGGGTCAGGAGAGCGCAGGTATTGCCACCTATTCTGATGGCCTTATCCATCTTAAAAAGGGTATGGGACTTGTAAGTGAAGTATTCAACAGCAGAGGCAATTACAACGACATAACTCTGGAGGGAAAGGTGGGTATTGGCCATACCAGATACTCCACTGCCGGCTCTAAGTCTATGGAGAATTCTGGCCCTTTTATTGTATCAAACTCTGTAGGCCATCTTGCAATATCACACAATGGTGATATAACCAATGCAGAGCGCCTCCGTGCTGAGCTTTTGAAATCCGGGATGACATTCAGGAGCTCTTCAGACACTGAGGTTATGCTTATGGAGATTTCCAGAAATATTGTTAACCATGGAATAGTCCCTGGGCTGAAATTATCAATGGAGAGGCTTAAAGGAGCATATTCCATAACACTTATGATAAATGACCGCCTTTTTGCGATTCGTGATCCCATGGGATTCAGGCCCCTCTGCCTTGGAAAATTTCAGGGAGGTTTTGCTGCATCTTCCGAAAGCTGTGCCCTAGATACAATTGGAGCAGAATTCCTCAGGGACGTAAAACCTGGTGAAATTGTTGAAATGACTGCCAGTGAAATTCGCTCCGTACTGACTGTACCTTCCAGAAAGCTTGCCCACTGTATGTTTGAGTACGTTTATTTTGCAAGGCCAGACAGCATCATTGACGGAAGGGAGGTCTACAGTGCCAGAGTGGCTCTGGGAAGGGAGCTGGCCAGAGA
Organism: Thermoplasmata archaeon; assembly: GCA_021802365.1. The sequence continues at coordinate 60,944 of JAKAAJ010000001.1, forward strand.
GCATCCCTGTGAAGCGGATGTTGTATTTGCTGTCCCTGACTCTGGAAGGGCACAGGCCCTTGGGTTTTCAATGGAATCAGGAATTGAGTACAGTGAAGGCCTTATAAAGAACAGATTTTCTGAAAGGACATTCATAATGCCCACCCAGGAGCTGAGGAACAGTGCCCTTAAACTGAAGCTGAATGTTATCTCCTCGGAAGTAAAAGGAAAAAGAGTGGTTCTTGTCGATGACAGTATTGTGAGGGGGAACACCATGAAGAGAATAGTTGATCTTCTCAGAAAGGCTGGTGCTCTGGAGATTCATGTTAGAATCGGGTGCCCGCAGATCATCTCACCATGCTACTTTGGAGTGGACATGAAAACAAAGGATCAGTTCATAGCCGCCGGCAAAACTGTTGATGAGATTGCCAGGGAACTTGAGGTCGATTCTCTTGGGTACATTTCTACAGATGGCCTTGTGAGAAGCATTCAGAAGGAGAAGAAGGACCTATGCCTTGCCTGTGTTACAGGAGATTACCCAATAAATGTACAGGGTGCCCCACAGGCTGGGCAGAGCGAACTTGAGAGATTTATTCAGGAAGAACCCTGATACTGCTTTTTCTTCATAGATATAGCAATTTTCTCCCTTAATGGCTGAAGGTCCAGAATTGTCCCGGCCATATCTGCCCTGAGGGTGAGGGCTATCTGATTTGCTGCAACCCTTGCGACTCTGCCCCTGTCCTTTGGCCTCAATGATGATAACCCTGGGAATCTGAAGATAACACCATGTTTTGGGGGCAATGTTCCACTGACTATGTGCTTGAACAATGCCTTCTCTGCGCCAAGTACCTGTATAGAACTCCCGGACATTTTTGATAAATTCTCCAGGCTGCCGCCCTTTGAAAGCAACTCAATTGCAAGATCCACTCCAGCAAGGGCAGAGGTGTTTGGCATTATCCCCACAATCTCCCCCCTCAGGAAATCAGCTATCTGTGACTTTAAGGAACATAGCCTTCCGGCCGCCTCCGATATTTCGGATATTATTTTTCTTGAATACTCAGGAAAATCTGCCCCAGATAGGCTTCTGAAAAAGCCGCAAGGATCATTGGCATTGTTTTTGCCTTCAATAAATGGGGTCAGGACAGTCATCTTCTCGAAGATCAGGTTAATTGACTTGTTCAGCTCTGGAATGAGATAATAGACCCTCCTCAGGTACTGGTCCCGGGTGAACTCCTCCTTTATCCTCTCTTTCCCATATTCAATCAAAAGAGGCTTCAGATCAGGAATCTTTCCTGGGCCCTCAGAGATCTCTGGAACCTTGCCATTTCGGAGAGAGCTAAAAATTTCTATGTATCTGCTCTCGAGATCTTTAAAAAGTATATTCCGGCCATCCTTCAGGAGACCGTACCATTTCACCTCTTCCTTTGAGGCCTTTTTTTCCATTTCTCCCTCCTCTCTCCATCCGGCCGCTTACCATTGCTTCCCTTATCTCGTTGATTAAACTGTTTTCTTTTCCCAGGTCCCTGTTCAAATGTCTTCTTTTCCCTTCTGGCGCCAGCAATGTTACTGTTTCTGGATACAGCACTTCTATGAGGGTTCTCCTCCCGATGATGCTTTGCAGGGTTTTCAGGGGCAGGAATCATGATCCTGTCAAAATCCACCACCTTCAGATCAGATATCCTGTCGTGGTCCACAAGCATAATTCCAGTTCCCACAAGTTCATTTTTGTCTGAGTATACGCCAACCCTATCTCCCTTGTGCGGCTTGCCAAGCACAGCTCTAATCCCTCCAGGAAAGAGGTCGGAACCCATTGATATATTCTTCAAGGAACTTGTCTTTACCACAATTTTTGGAAGGTCCTTCAATGGGTAGTCCACTGGGAATAATCCCTTGATCGCCTGGGGATCGCCCCCATCATTTATCATCTGCACAGTATCCTTAAGGTCCTGTAGAGTCATCATCCCCATGTCCTCAGTGAAAATTCCTGTAGATGTTCGCCTGAGTTCTGCCATCTGAGCCCCAACGCCAAGGGCATAACCTATGTCAGTGCAAAGTGTCCTTATGTATGTTCCAGACTGGCATCTCACTCTGAATAGAACAAGTTTATCGGCCCTTTCCATGATCTCAATCTTATAAATTTCCCTCTCCCTGAGGGTACGTGCCACAGCGGAACGCATGGGAGGGATCTGATATATTCTTCCTGTGAATTCCTGAAAAACATCACTGAGCCTTTCATCCGTGACTTCGTGATACAGGCGCATTACACAGACATACTCCTTTGGCTGTTCGTGAATAATGTCGATGAGTTTTACTGCCTTTCCTGTGGCCATAACCAGGACTCCAGTTACTCCTGGATCCAGTGTGCCAACATGCCCTACCCTCTGAATTCCTGTTATCTCCCTGACCCAGTAGTCGACCTGATGGCTGGTTGGCCCTTTGGGTTTGTCTATGACAATGAAAGAATCATTGAATTTTGTTGCAATGTCTGATGGCAATTTCAGCTACCTCGTCCGCAAGCATATCGTCAGTGTTTATATATAGATCATAGAAAGAGTGATCAGAATAATCCAGGCCGTAAAGCTGCAGGTACCTCATATGCTCCGATCTTTCTCTGGACCTGATAAGATCCTTCAGCGAATCATCGTCAGAATGCGATTCTCTGTTTCTGACCCTTTTAAATCTAACATTTTCGGACGCATCAAGAAATATCTTGAGTGCCTCAATTCCATTTTTGCTGCAAAGCCAACCTGCCAGCCTTGACTCAAAAACAATATTATCATGCTCCCTGAGGTAGTTTAGCTGCATGTTATCCAGGTCCAGATCTATCTCCCTGTGTGTTTCCGAAAATGTGTTAAACTCCTCAACTGTCATTCCATGTTTTTTTGCCTCTTCCCGGAATATGCTGCCTCCAGAAAAAAATTGAAGATCAAGTTTCTTGGCTATGATCTTTCCGACTGTGGATTTCCCGCTTCCAATGGGCCCACTAATTGTAATTCTCATTGAAAGCTAACTCTTTCTTCTCAAGTTTCTTGAGTTTGTATGTGAAATCGAAGTACTTGATAAGCATGGTGGCAAGGTAACCTATAACAAGAGATGTGAAAGCGTATGTGATCATCCAGTATTCTGCAACAGAAATGTGGGATGACACCACATTGATGTTAAAATTCCATGGATAGGCTACGATCTTGTAGTGCAGTTTGTCAATGAAGTAGTATACCCATGCAAACAGCAGTAGGGTGAAGAACGAAAGGACCATCAGAGGCTTGGTGGTGTTCATGCTCTGCTGCATCTGCTCAGTGCTCATCTGCATCCTCATTTTCTGAAGCTTCTGTATCTTGTCCTTCTCGTTCTTCCTGTATGCCTCTCTGAATACTTTATTGAAGGCCTGTTGCCTCTGCTGGAGGCGGCCCATCTTTATCCAGTCTGTGAAGAAATACCTGGGTATGGATGTTACCAGTCCTATCAGGACACCTACAAGCACAATCGTGAGAAGGGGGTATTTGTAATTGAATCCAATCAGCGGAATCAGAACAACGGATAGAGCTCCTCCAACGTCATTCCTGAGAGTTGTGTTGGAAATGATTGTTATATTAACCAGAAGAATCAGCATATAGATCATTGTGAATGTAAGCTGAGATTTCTGTGCCTGAGCCTGTTCAGGGGACATTTGTGGCCGTGTGGATGTGCGCTGATTGTTAGGCATTTTTCATCAACCTGCGTACTATATTCTGTGCTGCTAATTCAGCTTTTCCATCCTCATTTTTTATAAGGGAAACAGTAGCGCCAGTGTATATTGAACATGACGCAACAAAGGATCTGTTGATCGACTGATGCTCAATAATATCATCGAGCATTTCAGAATCCCTAGATCTTGTCCCGTCTGAGGTTCTTCGTTTCAGGATAGATTCTGGATCCGCTTCAATCACGAAATAAGCGGAGCATTTCAGTTCGCGAATAACCCATTCAGGCAATCCAGGCATGTAACCGTCTGGTGTCTTGATAGTCATGTGCGTGTCAATAACGACATTCTCCATCTTACCAATTGCAGCTGAAGCTTTCTTCTGGAGATTGATCTGCGTGTCTATTGGAAGTTTGCGCAGCTCATCCCTGCTTTTGACTAGCCCTATGTCACGGGCCATTTCATACATCAGTGTGCCGAAATTTATTATTTCATAATCTGTCTTCTTTTTAAGCATTTCAAGGACGGTGGACTTGCCCACCCCCGGAATGCCAGAGACTACAACCCGCATCTAAGCACCTGCAAAGAACTGCCTTATGACCGGGTGCATCTCCATCATCTGCTCTTTGCCCATGGCCTCATAGAACTGTATCACAATTCCAACGGCCAATAGAAGGCCTGTACCGCTTGTGTTCCCCACCGTCCCAATGAGGTTAGCCCCCGCCGCGAGTAAACCGACGATTGCACCACTGAATACCGTTATTGCAGGTATGTATTTCTTCAGAACTTTCTCAATGACTTTCGGATCTCGCCTGAATCCTGGGATCTGCATGCCACTTGACATTATCTGCTTTGCAACAGCTGATGGCCCCATGTTTGTGGTTTCAATCCAGAACTTGGCAAATATCACAGACGCGATGATCATGAATGCAAGGAACACGAGTATGTGTATAGCTTCCTCCCATCCTGCATGGCCAAACAGTACATTCTGATAGGAAGATGGCTGTAATATTGGAAACAGCCAGTCCGATAAACCATTTGGAGAGTACAGGTAGTAGGCTAAACCACCCATTGGCGTCGTGGATGATATTCCAGTAACCGAACTTACCTGGGCCGCTGTTGGATAGGATCCTAAAAGGGGATTATGCCCCAGAACAGGAATCTTACTCAGAACCGGAGAGCTCCAGAAGAGCAGAGTCCACATTGACACATTGGCAAGCAATGCTGTGGCAAGTATGACAGGTATATTTGATGCGTAAAGCAGCTGCAGGGGGTATCTTCCTCTTGCACCCCGCACACGTTCATGAGCGATCGGGAGCTCAATTTTGCTGCTCTGGAAATATGCGACTATAAAGAATATCAGAATTGTCCCAATAAGTGCTATCATTGGGTTTGGCTGCTGGAACAGCACGCTAAGGACACCATTTGACAGAAGCGAACTGCCTGATGAGTGTGTGATTATGAAAAGCATCTTTGGAAGTGCACCTGCTGGAGGATTGCTCAAGGAAAGCGGGGCCCCTATGGTGGTTGGAATCCAGCTGAATGTTCCTGTCACTAGCTGTTGTGAAACACCCGCTGCAATGAACAGTGATATTCCTGAGCCAATTCCGTACTTGGAAACCACTTCGTCCATCAGGAATACAAGGTATGATCCGAAGAAAAGCTGGAGAACGACAATTGATTCAGCTAGGAAGTGGCCAAATCCAGGGGCTACAGCATTGAGGCTTGATACAAGGCTTGCATCTGGAACTATGTACCCGAATGCCTGAGGGATGGCTTCAACGAATATCATTATAATTACCAGGAGTTTCTGAACACCCTGATATATTGCCCTATCTTCTGAATTCTGAAGGTCTATGTTGAATATCTTAGCTCCAGCGAATAACTGCATAACTATACTTGCAGTGACAATCGGGCCAATTCCCAGGTCCATTAGGGACCCGCTTGCACCGGCAAATATAGCTCTGAAGGACGCAAATACATCAATTGTCTGCGAAGCGTTAAGCCCATAGACATAAACGTTAGTGAGTGCAAAATAGAGAATTACAACAAGGGCTGTCCACATCAGTTTGTATTTGAACTTGACATGCCCCTTTGCCTTTTTGACTGCAGGCAGCTTGGAGGTGAGATATTCCAACCCGTAAAGTTTGCTGTTTTTCGGGCCGTTATAACTGAAAACCAAATAACCTATGACAAAAACAGGTGCCAGTAGCACGGCTGCAACCAATACCTGCAGGATTGGATAATGGCTGATGTACCAGAAGGCAGCAACCAGAAGCCCGTAAATAATTACGAGCGGAATGGCTACTCCCTTACGCCGCTGAATCTCCCTCATCAGTTTCTACCGTAATACCCTGAGCATTAAGCTTGTTTAATGCTTTTTCGGTCACCTTCGAAACTTTAATCACTGACTTCTCCCTAAAATCTCCCGAACCAAGAAGCTTGTCATAACCTGCCCCTTTAAGATCGATGTTGAAGGTTCCATTCTCCTCCTTTGCAAATCCCCTCTTTACCAGGGAATCCATAAGATTTGAAAGTTCACCAAGTGTTATAGGAACGACCGGTTTAGAAGGATGATGACTCGTGAAACCATGGACACCGAAATGGTCTCGATCATATTTCAGAAGCCAGACTGAGTGGTGCTTTCCAAGGCCCGCCATTCCGCTTCCTCCTTTCTTTCCCTTTCCTCGTCCGGCTTTCATCCCCCGGCCGTAGTGCCCTCCTCTTAACTTCTTAGTTCTGGTCCTTACCATTCATATCAACTCCAGGCTTTATCATTCTCATTATCAGGTTGTTGATCTCCTTTCCTCTGTAGCCGGCCGATCCACCCTGCAGGAAATTCTTCCTTATTGCCTCGTATCCTCCCTTTGGTGGGTTCAATCGTATTACGGGAACTATGTTCTCAATATCAGAGAATTTCTTTTTCCCTGTTACAAGGGCCTTTGCAAGTGTCTTGTATGTCTTATATCCGGAGATTTCAGACAGATTCTCCTCAGACAATGGCTTTCTTCCCCTGAGAAGTGCCCTGTTCTCCAGCAGTGCCTCCACAGTATGTTCATCGACCTCGCCCCATGTGAGGTAGTCCTTTGCTGTCTGAAGCATAGCTCTGAAGTTGTCGTTGTCTTCCACAAAAACGAGATGATTGATCTTGTGGAGCCTTAGAAGCTCAGTCGTCTTCTGGGCCTGAGGCCTGATTCCTGTTTCCCCCCTAATCCTGATTACTGCTAGCATTTGCTACACTCCCCGAATATATTGGCGTACTGATCTTCAGCGACGCATTTATTTTCATTTTGGCTGTTCTCTTCATGCAGTCAAAAGATGCAAGAGCATAATTCACTGTTGTTTTAGTATGGCCCGCAGATACCCCCCAGGCATCTTCTATTCCTGCCATCCTCAGTATAATCTTTGGAATATCTCCAACTGCCCGTCCAACACCCTGTGGCGCCGGTTTAAGTGTTACTTCCACGGAACCGGATTTGCCTGTCACTAAAAATGGAAGCGTATGGGCACGACCGCAACCACACTCCCAGGATCCACAGCCCCTTTTAACCTCTATCAGGTTAAGTTTGGCGTTGTTTATTGCCTTTCTAATGGCGGGTGCTGCCTCTTTAGCCTTTCCTCTGCCCAGCCCTATGTATCCATCCTCGTTACCAACCACAGCGGTAACTGAGTAACTCATCCTTCTGCCGGAGTCTGTCATTCTCTGGGCCCTTTCTATATCTATTACCTCGTCCTTCAGATTAGGAACAAGATAGTCCACTATCTGGTACTCCTTCAGAGGGAGTTTGGCCCTTAGGGCTTCTGAAATTGTCTTTATTTCACCAGAGGCAACCATCTTCCCTAGCTGGGTCTTTGGTATCCATGTTTCATCTGCCATCAGTTCGCCTCCAATTTAGCTTTAAGATTCTGCAACGTGTCAGGAAGTTTCTTCTTCAGGTGTGTTCCATCTAGCCTCTTTTTGTCAGGAAATATTGATTTGTCATGTGGAACCTTTATACCGCTATCCGTGAACCCTTTCAATGCAGCCGCTATTCTTCCCCCCTTTATTATGTTATAGCGTCCGGTGTCCAGGACTGCTTCCTTGAGCTTCAGCTTTTTTGCCTTCAATCCTGCAAGGTATCCTGTAAGATAGCAGATGGGAACGGTATTCCCATCAAGTGCTGAGTCAATCTTAGCAAGATTCTTCTCAGTCACTGTAAGAAGGATTTTATCACCAATAGGATCGAACTCTGCAATTTCTATCACAATGCCTCTGTTGGTGGGCCTGACTATGAGCCTTGGAAGGCCAGATTTAAGGAGTTTGAGCCTTTTAGGGTAATTGGTAAGACCTAGTTTTCTCCTCTTCTGTACAAGTCTCTGCATTATTTCTCACCCCTCATTTCTCCGCTGGCCTTAATGTGTGAGGCAAGCTGTGCTCTTGACTTAAATGAGCCACCCTTAATCTGGAGGTAGTATTTTCTGAAGGTTTTGCTGTCGATCTGGTTATTGGCCTTCATAGTCCGCAGTTCACTTCTCAGAGCCCTGATTGTGCTGATCCATCTGTCTTTTCTGGGGAATCTTGCATATTTTGTGCCCCTGAGGGAACCAGGACCCCTCCTCCTCTCCTTCGAGAGCTGCACTATCCTCTTCTTCAGTCTGCTGTTTGAATTTCCCTTTTTCTGCTTTAGCTGTATCACATGTCTCTCTATCAGTTCCCTGATGTCTTCTCTGGATGCAGCTTCCAGAACCTGTTCAATGCTGTTTGTATCGATCCATACTCGTGAAATCCCTGATTTGAATTCTTCTGCAGCGATTCTCTTTGCCGAAACTACTTTCATTTTACAACACCCGGGTTAAGAACTCTTACGCCGAGTTCCTCCGCACGGGAGATTATCTGCTCCCGCTTTCTAGCACCAACGGAGTGGCCTATTCTTGCTGCCTCCCTGTCAGGGTTAAGGACAGACAGGTCCTCCGGGTTATACACCATTATCTCCTTGAAGCCGGATGGGTGCAATCCCCTTACCTTACCTGGTCCCCCATACCCCGCATCAACGATAGGTGGTCTCCTTGCGAGCTGTTCCCTCATCTTGGAATGTTTTCCCCTTGGTTTTCTCCAGGAGTCACCAAGCTTCTTGTACCTGAACCATTCCTGCCTTCTGAATTCAACCCTTCTTCTGGCCTGTTCATTCTTGATTTTCAGTAATCTCTTTTCGTTATTGTCCAATACCGGTTTTCTAAGCACCATTCTATTCACCGTCAGAGAAGGTAAATTCCATCCTGAAATACCCTCAGGTCGAATCCCTTGATCTTTGTGGCCCTCTCAACATTGGCTGCAGTTTCGCCAAGTTCTCTCTTATCTATTCCAGATATGAATACCCTGTCCCCCTTTACAGAGACTTTTGAACTTCCAATGATAGATGCCGTCCTTGCAGAGCGCTCACCAAGGAAGTTTTCTATCACAACGCTGTTTCCCCTAACGGAAACTCTCATTGGGAAATGTGTATAGTCAATCTTCATTTCGTATTCGAAACCAGACTGAACACCCTGGAACATATTCCTGATTTCAGATGCCCAAGTTCCAACTATTCCCTTGGTCCTCTTGTTATTCTTGCTGCTGAGTATCGTTACTTTGCGGCCATGGACAGAAACACGGACATAGTTGTCCAGCATGTTTCTGCTGACCTCTCCAAGCTTTCCTTTAACCTTGACAAGGCCTTTGACCTCTTTTATCTCAGTGCCCTGAGGTGCTTCAAAGCTCCATTCCTCTTTCCAGTTAATCATTCTCTTCACCATTCAGTAAACGTAAGCCAGAAGTTTGCCTCCCAGACCCTGGTTTCTTGCCTCGATGTGACTCATAACTCCCTTTGTTGTGGTGAGTATGAGAATTCCAAAATCCTGGGCTGGAAGATACCTTGCCTCATACTTTCCAAGGCTTGCACTCTTAACAGGAAGCCTCGGTTTGATAATACCACAGTTGTTTATGGTATCACTTAGTTCAATCCTGAATTTTCCTCCCCTGTTCTCGTCAACCACTTCGAAGCTCTTGAGGTAATTGTACTCCTGCATCACTTTCAGCACTCTACCAAGCAGCAGAGCAGCTGGTTCTGCCTCAATGAACTTTCTGCCAGTTCTAGACGCACTTTTTATTGAGTTTATTATGTCATTTAATGGATCATGTCTCATATGTAGATCACCTTAGCTGTATTTTTTGAACCCTATACTGGGGGCGGTATCCCTAAAGCACTGTCTGCACAGCCTTATACCATACCTTCTGACCATTCCTCTCTTTCTTCCGCACCTGAGGCATCCCTCTTTGTGCCCGAATTTTCTCTTAGGTTCCAATTTAATCTGTGCCATATGAATTACCTCAGGACCGTTACCTTGAACTTAGACTCCATGAATTTCATAGCATCTTCCCTTGGGATACGTATTCTTCTGGATACTGGAGCAGAACCAACTTTCCTTCTTGAAAGCCTGTACCCACCTTTTCTCTTAAGGACAACGGCAACATCGAAACCGAATATACCGATATCTGGATCGTATTTCATTCCCTCAAAGTCAGTGTAGTCAGCAATGCCAAAGTATGCGTTTCCCTGGCTGTCGAATGAGTAGTGCTGTATTTTATATTCCCTGGCATCGAGTGCCTTGTTGAGGAATGTTTCAGCATCCTCCTTTCTCAGCGTAACTTTGGCGCCTATTTGGAGCCCCTTCCTTATATTGAAGTCCCTTACAGTTCTCTTTGATGTTGTCAGAACAGGCTTGTGGTTAGTGATCATCTCAAGGACCTTTGCTGCCTTATTCAGCCTGTCCCCTGCCTGCCCTGCCCCGATATTGACAACAACCTTGTCAATGGTGATTTCTGACATCTGATTTTGCTTGCTCAATTGCTGACACCTCCCTGAATATCAAATGAGTATTTCGAACTTGAAATAACAAAGGCGTAATTAGAGATTGTAGAGAAACCCTCTTCAAAGTGAACAAGGTTCTTTCCAGATGATTCCTTAACTTCCACGGATTTTATGGTACCAATTGTCCCTACGTGCTCTCCACCTGTAAGGAATGCCCTGTTTCCTGGCTGCATCTTCAGAACATGGTTAATGCTCTTCTTGGGAAGACCCGAAATGATGACATCACCTGTTGCAATGTCCTTCCTGTCGGTAAGCATATTTGTCCCATCATGGAAAACAAGCATGAATTTGTCATGTCCCACAGAGACTTTGTCCATAACCTTCAGCGGTTTCTCAACTGCCTTGTCGGAAGTCTGTTCCTTGACTATAAGCCTTCCCTTTCTGTCATACAGAACTCTATAATGCTTATCGATAGGCAAAACAGATAGAGAATCCATGAATCCTACGCCCTGCCTTCTCTCCTTCAGCCTCTTACCGTCAACGCTGACTGCTCCGCTATTTATCATCCTTGTGACTTCCCTTTCCTTGTCTCCAAGATTAAGGTAGTCTCTTAGAACATTCAACGCTGGAACGCTATCAATGGAATTATGTTTTCCTGGGAGTGGGCTTACACCCCAGAAATGGGTCTTCCTTGGCAGCTTCACGGAGCGTGAAACAACCAGTCTCTTTGTCTTATTGATCATCCTCTACTCCCTCCTCAGTCTCTTCATCTTCAGGCTCATCGTCTGACTCTTCTTCATCTTCAATTTCAGGTTCTTCAGAGGACTCCATCTCTTCATCCTCAGTTTCTTCGTGAGTTTCTGAGTCTTCCTCGTCTACGTCGGACTGTTCAGATTCCACTACGTTTGACTCCTCTGCTTCTGCCGGTTCTGGTACAGGCTGCTCTGGTGGCTCCTCTGAAAGTGCAATGTTCTTCATTGCTGCAATCGATCTAAGATGATCATATCTCTGATGCCTGGAAAAGTCTAGCCTTGTAATTACCAGGTCTGCTGGTCTCAGGAACAACTCCTTCTGCTTTCCGTCCTCTTTTGATACAGAAATTCCTTCTATGGATACCAACCCTGAACTATGGTCAACGGAGATTATCTTACCTCCTTCTCCCTTTCTTTTACCACTCTTTACCTTGACAATGTCTCCAACAGTGACTGGATAAGATCTCACGCCGAACTTCTTTCTCAGATCAGAATCGAGATTTACCCTTACTTTGCTATACATTTTCCCTCACTACACTATGGTTGATGATATGGCTGCAATTCTTGGCCATCTCTCTGCGGCTTCTCTTGCCACAGGCCCCTTTATTTCAGAACCTCTTACCTCTCCCTCAGGTGTTACAAGCACGGCGGCATTCTCCTCGAATTGAACCATTGTCCCATCGGCACGCCTGTATGGACGTCTCTGCCTTATTACCACGGCATATACGACCTTACTCCTCATTTCAGGTGTACCCTTTTTCACACTTGCTATGAACATATCTCCTACACCTGCTGCAGGGATTCTCCTTGCAACTCCATGCCATGCCTTAACATCAATAAGGCTGACTATCTTTGCACCACTGTTGTCCGCACAGGGCATTGTTGCCCCAAGAGGCAATCCCCTGATCTGCCTGCCTGCTATTCCCTTCATTGGTTCACCTTCTCAATGACTACGAATGAGATTGATTTTGCAAGTTTCCTGGTTTCAGCTATCTTCACTACATCTCCGGCCTGAACAGTAAGGCAGGATGGAAGATGAGCATGGTATCTGGAGAACCTTGTCTCCTTCCTCTCATACTTCTTTACCTTTCTCTTCCTTTCCTGAACGACAGTTATACTGCCCTTCATGGATGTGGATTCAACCTTTCCGCTAATTATCTGCCCCCTTACCTTCACTTCACCATGAAAAGGGCATTTCTTATCATGGCACTCTCCCTCTGGAGCTCTGACATTTAATCCAATGTTCTGTGGCATTAGTAATTGCACCTCCTGCTAAGCGTTTTCAATATTTTTCTCTGGTTTTTGAGTCTGTCTTCAGGCCTCATCAGTATTGCATCCCCTTCAATCAGGAATGTCGATGAATCCTGTTTGATCCTGAATATTCCAGTATGCTTCGGAATCTTTACTTTAGATTTGCCCGCTATCGTAAACATCCTTCTTGATTCATGGAAGACAATTCCTGATTTGCCTTCATTATTCCTGTTTGAATGGTGGACCACTTCGATTTCATTTCCCAGATACTCCACAAGATATGGTTTAATATCGGTTTTCATGAAATCACCTCTGTCTTGAACCCCATCTGCTCAAGGAATTTCTTGACATTGTCTCTGTGGTCTCCCTGGATTTCTATCACTCTGTTATCCTTCACAGTGCCTCCTGAAGCAACCTTCTTCTTCAGCTCCTTTGCTATATCCCAGATATCTTCCAGCTTTGGATCAATGCCCTCAATTATGGTAACGTTCTTGCCGTATCTTCTCTTGTCGACACTGACCTTTACCGTCTGATTGTCTCTGGTAAATCCCTCCCATGGCTGAAGTTCCTTTGGCAGTCCCGTGAAGTTCTTCTCCTTCATCTTTTAATTTCCTCCGTATGAAGAACGGTGTTTATTCTGGCGATCTGTCTCCGGATTGATCTTATCTTTCCAGGATTTATCGGAGCACCACCCATGGCAACTGAAGCCCTTTCCTTAAGAAGTGCCTCCTTAAGGGACTTCAACTGATCCTGAACCTCTGCTTTACTCATTTCTCTGAGCTTTTTCGCTCTCAGTTCCATCTTTCTCATTCTCCTCCATTGGCACATTTTCCGCTGAAACATTATTCTGAAGTTTAACAGTGATATCATCAGGCAGCCTGTAGTCATTTCTTAGCATCTTGACACTAACCCCTATGATTCCAAGTTTAAGCTTTGCTGCAGAAAAACCAGTTTCCATACCGCTTCTTGCAGGTTCACCTGAATATTTGATAGAACCGAACATAAACTTCTGGGACCTTGCTCTTTCTCCAGAGATTTTCCCACCGATTCTTATCATTACACCTCTGGTGCCACTGTCAATGATTCTTCTGAGTGAGGTGTTTCCAGCTTTCCTGTATGACCAGCCCTTTTCCAGTGAAAGTGCTATTTTCCTTGCTACGACCTGCGGATTGAGGTCCGGGTTTTCCACTTCCTTAACTTCAATCTGAGGGGATTCAACCCCGTACTTCTTCTCCAGAGTTTCTGTGATTTCCTGAACCTTACTTCCATGCCTTCCGATCACAAGACCTGGCTTGTTCACAGAAAGTGTGATATTTGTCCCAAAGGGTGTCCTCTTCATCTCCATCCCTCCGAAACCTGCTGTGTCTGTTTCTCTTCTTATATATTCAGTAACCAGGAGTTTGTTTATGTTTTTTGAAATGAAATTTCTCTCTTTCATTCTGATTCCTCCCTTACAACTATTTCAAGATTGATCAGGTCCCTAAAGTTTGCACCTGCTCTTCCGTAGGCTTTAGGAGTAAACTTCTTGACCATTCTTCCCTTGGATGCCGCAATGTGAACTATTTTAAGGTTGTCCGTGTCAAGGCTTTTGAACTCAGCATTTGCCTCGACGTTGTTAACCAGGTCCTGAAATGCCTTTGCTGCCCTTACTGGGAAGCGCCCAGGGCCAACTTTTCCCTTTCTGTGGGAAACTGAATCAAGATATCTGAAATATGGAACAGGGTGTTCCTTCTTGATCACACCCTCCAGTATCTCCTTCGCCATGCTCAGAGGTTTTCCTCTGAGGTAGTGAGCTATGTTTACTGAATCCTTCATGGAAACATCTGCCTCTTTTACTCTTGCTTTTGCAGATCTTTCCGGTAAATCCTTTATTGAATATCCCTTCATTGTTATCACTTCAACGGCATGAACTTCGAAGATCTGGTTGCACCGACACCAGGACCAGAGTGCTTAACTGCCTTTCTAGTAAGAGCAAACTCTCCAAGGAAATGCCCTATCATTTCAGGTCTAATCTCAAACTTCACGTAACTGTTTCCGTTGTAAACTTCCATTACCTTACCCACTGACTTGGGAAGGATTACCACATCCCTGACATGGGTCTTGTACTCCTTTACCGATGAGTCCTGAAGTTTCTCGTATACAATTGTCTGTTCGTGATTCTTTTCCCTCTTCAGGCTTCTCCTAGGCCTTGAGGGAAGTATGCCCATGACCTGTTGAAGATCCATTTTCTGAAGTTCCTCAAGGGAGTACCCCTTGTACTTGAACTCCTTGGACCTGCCCATTACTATCTTCTGTGACTTTCGTGATCTCCTCTTTATTGACTTAACAGATGCCTGTTTATTCTGTGCCATTAGGATTTCCTCCTCTTAGGTGATAGCCTGCCAACCTTCCTTCCAGGTGGAGTTCCCCTGCCAACAGTGCTTGCTCTGCCGACATGCTGGTGATTTCCTCCCCCATGTGGATGATTTACGGCATTCATTGCAACTCCTCTTACAGAATATGGCCTTCTTGCCTTGCTCCTGAGATAATGAGTCTTCTTTCCTGCTTTAAGAACAGGGATATCCTTTGCCCCTGACCCAGCTAGAAATCCTATGGTAGCTTTACACATCGGGTTGAACTGCTTCATTTTACCGGATGGGAGTCTGACTGAAACCATATGAGCATGGCTGACTACCAAGGAACTGCTTCCGCCAGTCCTGCAAAACTTGCCGCCGTCACCAGGCATGCTCTCAATGTTGTGAACATAAGAACCATCTGGTATTCTTCCGAGTGCCAGGGTATTTCCTATTTCAGGAGATGCCTCCTCTCCAGATATCAGCTCCTGACCAACATAAGCCCCTGAGAATGCAAGCTGTAGCTTTCGCTCTCCGTCCGCCCTGTTTAGCACTATTATTGGCGTATTCCTCCCTGGTGCGTGAATCAGCTGTTTAACCTTGTATTTACCATCTTCTGCAAGCTTGATCTCTCCAAGATGCCTGTGACTGGGACTTTTATAAACGAGTCCTCCTTTACCTCTTCTTTGTGCTACAATATGCTTTCCCATTATATCACCTCAGAATATGCCTATTCTCCCTCCTATCTCATCTGCCGAGAATTCGGAAGAAAGTGTCACCACTGCCTTCTTTCCCTTCTTTGTAATAGCCATGTTAACAGATAACACTTTAACGGCAAATCTCTCTTCCACTTCCTTCTTTATTTCGTCTCTCCTTGACCTTCTGTCTACGTAGAATGAGAGTTTATTTTCTCTTTCCATCTGGAGCATAGTCTTTTCAGTTGCAATTGGTCTTATTATAAGGTCTGTGGTCACTGTTCCTCACCTTCCAGCATCTTAAGAGAGGATTCGGTGAAAATGGTGAGTCTCCCACCAACTCCTCCTGGAGCCAATTTTCTGATACTCATGCTTGAATATGTTGCAATGTCAACCCCGGGGAGTGATTTGAACGCCCTTAGGTTGTCATAGTTATTTCCAACGATAAGTAAACTCTTGGGGGTTCGGTATCTTCTTCCCCTCATTTTACCACGTCCTGCCCTTACTTTTGTGCCATCCTTTGCCCTCTGCACATCATCGTAAAGACCTATTGATTCAAGGAATTCTACAGCATCCTTTGTCTTTCTGATTGATTCAATACCGTCTTCAACTACAACTGGAAGTGTAATTTCCTCAGGAATTCTGTGCCCCCTTGCTTTCACTGCGTCTTTGCTCGATGTTAATGCTATTGAACTGGATTTTGCTATCTTCCTTTCCTTTTTGTTGATCCCTTTGAATAGAACTTTATCAGTCCTTGGGGAATGGGCGCTCTTACCTTTTACAAAGTTTGCGAGGAGAACTGCCGTGGATGAACCAGAAGTTCTCGGTATTCTTGCTGTTCCATGACCAGGGCCAGCATTATGGCCGACCCTTCTCATTCCTGCTGAAGGGCTTGAACCATAGGGCTGCCTCAATGATAAGGATATTGCGTTGAACGCCTTCCTAACCAGATCAACCCTGGGATTGAAAGAGAAAACAGCTGGAAGCTCGATCTCCCCCTTTTTCTCACCGCTCTTTGAATATAAATTAACTTTCACTTTTAATCACCCTGTTTGGATTCCCTTGAAACATAGGAAACACTGAGGTTGCTAACTGCAGGAGACTTCTGTCTTGCCGGCTCTCTTAGCTTTATTAGCCGTTTGTTCGGACCGGGTATCGATCCATGGAGAAGAACATAATCAGTTCTAACCAGTCCATATCCTGGATATCCCCCCTTTACGTTAACGTCCATTTCATTCTCATTCTTTGCAAACCTTATAACACGAATGTTGTGAACTGTCCTCTGATGGGTACCTACTTGACCAGCCTGCGGAACTGTATTCCTGACCCAGTCAGGATGCCATGGTCCAAGAGTACCAATCATTCTTCTGTGTTTTCTGTTCTTCTTTGGGAGCAATTTAACACCGAATCTCTTAACATGCCCCTGGAAACCTTTTCCCTTGGTCACACCAATTACGTCGACAAAATTTCCTGCAGCACTAAAATCAGAAAAACTGATCTCTTTACCAAGCTTTTCTTCAGCATATTTCATCTTGGCTGAAAGGTCTGAACCGCCTATTCTAATCTCAAATATTTCTGGAGACTTGGATGGCACCCCTGTAATTTTTGATGGATTTGTATGCACAATAAGCCTGACATCAGAAACGTTTGAAACTTCAGGAGAAGCGGAATCCTTCTTTCTCGAAGGGAGTCTTCTCTGAAGATTTTTGTCCGTTTCCTTAGACCACTTTTCTCCAGATATAAATAAACCTTCTTCAGATTCTTCGTAATATCTAATACCGACGACTGACAGTGGTGGCACTTCTATTACTGTTACAGGCATCATGATATTCTGACCGGCTGTAACACTGGATTTACGATAGTCGACGACTTCTACATGAGTCATTCCTACCTTGTATCCTGCAAAAGCCTGAAGTTTTGGATTGCCCTCCGTCTCAGGCCAGCTCCTTATGTCACCTTGCAGTTTCTTTGCTCTTACCCTAGGGTAATATCCCATTGAACCCCGTCTGGGGTGATGTGGCGTTGCCATTCGAATTCACCATTGACCGTTACACTGTTTGATGAGATCAAAAGATTGATTCATCTACTGGGTTGCCATATAGCATTGCCCATAGTGTATGGTTGAAG
>JAKAAJ010000061.1 GCA_021802365.1 Thermoplasmata archaeon
TTACGATTCCTTGGGCACATACTATACTAAGAATAGGGAAATAAATGGCTTTTTTCCAGATAATTATATGGTTGTGCAACAAAGCGGCAACATAACACTCAATATCCTTAACTCACCTGTAACATCGAATTATGATAATAGCAACATTGGTGAAGAGGGGATATCAATGGCATACCCGGCTTATCCAAGTGAATTTGTTCCATTAGCTATGACCATGCATAAGGGGTCTTGGTTCTTCTACGACACATCAATTGCCAATATTCAGCGAAACGAAACTTTCTACTTTGTTTCAGGTGTTTCTATTGGCACAAACAGTGGCGCAAATACTTTTAACTGGGGTTTCTCTAAAGTTTTCCTGACAGGCCATGATTTCTACTCGGAGCATTACTTAGTCTATCAATGGAACCTCACAATGACGGTTAATCTTAAATGAAACAGGGAGTATGAAATTACAGTGGATCACCGGTGGATACCGGTCTCCATTCATAACTTTGCTATTATGGGATATAAGTTTAGAAAGTAATACCCAAAAAGTGTTCAGATAAATATCTATATTGTCTCTTTTAGATCAGACAGGATATGTTTAACAGAGCGCTAATGATACAAAGCATGGCAATGATAAAAAACGTCTTTTGCTAAAACATGGCAACCCTATGGGATAGCATCTTTAAAATTAATGACCCAGGTTAATGGGAAAATCTTAATAAATTAAATCAGCGCTCTTCCTCTATTATCTCAGAGGAGAGCGAAACGTTGTAAACTCGTGAATTGCTCTGCAGGCTTAATTTTGGAGCAATGACACTTTCATGAATCTCGCAATTTTGGCCAATGCTAGTCCCCTTCATTATAACTGATTTGACTATTCTAGAATTCTTTCCTATCTTGACATCATCCATAAGTATTGAATCCATTATAACAACTCCTTCACCTATCTCTACATTGTCGTATATGGCGGAGGAATCTATCTTTGATGAATCGTAGAATTTTACAGCTTTTCCAATATAGGTGGGGCCTATTATTTTGGCCCCCTTCGCGGAGGATGATGGGGAAGCCATGATTATCTTTCCGGACATCATCTCTGAGCTGTGGGGGGTCCCATATTTTTCGGTCATTAGCTGGTTTGCCTTGATCATGTCGTTTGGCCTTCCAGTGTCAAGCCAGGTACCTGTTGCATTGAACCCATGTATCTGAACACCTTCCGCCAGCAGCTTTGGAAAAAGCTGTTTTGCAAAATCATATGGCTCAGAAGAAGGTATCATATCCAGTATTTCCGGTTCCATAACATAGAGCCCTGCATTAATGAGGTTTGAAAATGTCTCTTCCTTTGTTGGTTTTTCAAGGAATCTCTGTATTATTCCGCCCTTAAGTTCAACTATTCCAAACTGCGAGGGATCATCGACCTCAGTAAGGGCAATGGTTATCTTTGCCTTACTTTTTTTGTGGCTGTCTATTATTTCCCTGACATTAAAATCAAGTAGAGTGTCTCCACTTCCCACAACAAATGTATCATCGATGAATTTCGATATCATCTTTATGCTTCCTGCAGTCCCAGCCGGTTCTTTTTCCACGGAAAAGAGAATGTTCTGGTCGCTGTTCTTGTAATTCAGGACGCCATTTATCAGAGACTCAAACTTGTAGCCCGCTGTTATTATGGTATCTCTGATTCCTGCTTCATAATATGATCCAAGAATGTAATTGATGCAAGGTTTTCCGGCAATTGGAACAAGAGGTTTTGGGATAGAATACGTGATCGGCCTGAGCCTAGTGCCCTTACCACCCGCCATCACTACGGCCTTTAGAGTCATCAGACATCTATAACTGTATTGTTGTTAAATTTTTATGCTTCCAGAGTTGCCCTACCAAAGACAGACAATTTCTAAATTCTATAAAAATATAGTCAGACAAAATTTTATATTCCTAAACACATCTCTTACCTGTGGTACTTTACCCGTCTTTCTTAGCGCCCTATGCTTCTGAAGTTACTATAATTCTAGTATTCATAGATGGGTTGCTGTTTGGCCTTGCCATAAAGAAGGCAATTGTTTCAGTTGTGCTTCTTCTTGTTGCTTTCGTAATATCTTACTTTGTTGGCCTCGCATTCATACCAAGCATTTCTGTATCCTCTATTTTGAAGTATATAGTTGATTATTCCAAGGGAATACAGTTTGGAGGAATAGTGGTTTCATTCACTATTCTGGTTTTCTTCATTGGTCTTGGAATAGGTATATGGAAAGGATGAGTGGATTAAGGTTCAAAGTAAGGAACCTTGAATTTAACACCCTTCCTGATCAGGCTTCTTGATGCCTCATAACCAGCATCTGCATGCCTTATTACTCCAATTCCCGGATCGCTGTTCAGAACTGTCTTTATTTTCTCTTTTGCTTCGTCTGTACCGTCCGCGACAAGAACGAATCCTGAATGTATGGAGTTTCCAATTCCTGTTCCTCCCCCGTGGTGGACAGAAACCCAGGTGGCCCCAGAAGATGCATTGAGCAGAGCATTGAGAATCGGCCAATCTGCTATTGCATCACTCCCATCTTTCATGCCCTCTGTCTCTCTATATGGTGATGCGACAGAGCCGGTGTCATGATGATCCCTGCCTATTGCAACTGGAGCATCAATCTCCTTTTTCCTCACCATTTCGTTTATAAGAAGGCCGATCTTCTCTCTTGTCCCATAATCAGCGTAACATATCCTTGCCGGAAGACCCTGAAATTTAACCCTTTCTTTAGCCAGTTTTATCCATCGTAAAAGTGGTTCGTTGTAATGGAATTCTCTGATGATGGCATCATCTATTCTGTATATGTCCTCCGGGTTCCCAGAAAGAGCCACCCATCTGAATGGCCCCGATCCGATGGCAAAAATATCCCTGATATACGCGGGAACGTATCCGGGAATGTGGAAAGCATCCTTGAACCCACCCTCCATTGCTCTTGTCCTGAGATTATTCCCGTAGTCGAAAACTTTTGACCCCTTATCCTTGAACCAAAGAATGGTCTCAACCTCTTTGACTATGGATTCATACACACGCTTCAAGTATGTTTTCCTGTCGCTTTTTCTAAGTTCAGCAGCTTCAATTACAGAAAGGCCTTCTGGTATGTATCCCACCTCAATATCATGAGCAGCTGTCTGGTCAGTTACAACATCAGGGATCTCTGATCTTTTCCTGAGCTCGTTATATACGGACGCTGCATTTCCAAGTAGGCCTATAGATAATGCCTTTCCCTCTTTGAGAGCCCTGTCTTTCATGGATATGGCCTCATCGAGACTGGATGCTAGGACATCAAGATATTTTGTTCTAAGGCGCCTCTCAATCTTTTCAGGATCAACTTCAACTATGATTCCCACCCCGTCATTCATTGTTATTGCAAGGGGCTGTGCACCGCCCATTTCTCCCAGGCCTGATGAGAGAACCCATTTTCCTTTCAGAGAATCCTGTTTAAACTCCTTTCTTGCAAGGGCCGCCATTGTTTCATATGTACCCTGAAGTATGCCCTGTGTACCTATATAAATCCAGCTTCCTGCGGTCATCTGCCCGAACATTGTAAGACCTTTTCTTTCAAGCTCCCAGAACACATCATCCGTTGCCCATTTCGGGACGATCTGGGAATTAACTATAAGCACCCTTGGGGCCCATTTAGAAGTTTTGAATGCACCGACTGGCTTCCCGGACTGAATAAGCAGTGTTTCATCGTTATAAAGTTCCCGGAGCATGTTCTGGATCTCCCTGAAGGATTCCCAGTTTCTGGCAGCCTTACCTCTACCACCATAAACGATGAGATTTTTAGGATCCATTGCAACTTCCGGGTCAAGATTATTTCTGATAAGACGAAGTGCAGCCTCCTGGCCCCACCCTCTGCAGTGAAGTTCTGTTCCTTTTGGTGCCCTGATTACTTCGTTTATCCCATCTTCATTGATCTCTTCAACCATGTATACAAAAATGGAACGAGAGATATAACAGTTCTCAATGCCTCATTCTCTCAATTGTGCTCTTCCTGCTTTCCCCCATAGAGATCAGCCCTACTGTTACCCCCAGTTCCTTCTCGACGAATTCCACATAGTCCCTGGCACCGGAGGGGAGGTCCTCATAAGCCATTTTGCCGTCCCCACTTGGTTCTATCTTTCCCCAGGGCTTAAAGGATTTGAACTGAAGGTCAAGGCCCGCAGTTTCTGAGACAGTTCTCGGGATATGCTCCAATGATTTTCCATTCTTGAAGTAACCAGTACACACCTTAACTTCATCCATCTGCCCCAGAGTATCAAGCTTTGTCAGAGCGATGGTGTCCACATCGTTCAGCTTAATAGCATATTTAAGCATCGGAAGATCAAGCCATCCTACTCGGCGCGGTCTTCCTGTGGTCGTTCCGTATTCATGGCCAAGGTCTCTGAGATGATCGGCAGAAGGGCCGGTGAGTTCTGTTGGAAATGGTCCTGCTCCAACCCTACTGACATATGCCTTAACCACGCCCATTACGTTATTTACCTTTCTGAATGGAAAACCAGCACCCAGTGAAAGCGCTCCTGAAAGTGCATTTGATGATGTAACATAGGGGTACATTCCGAAATCAATGTCGAGCATAGTGCCCTGTGCACCCTCAAATATTATGTTATGCCCTTTTCTGTATTCTTCATAGATTAAGTCCTCTGAGTACTGGAGAAATTTACCAAGCTTATTTCCAGCATCAAAGAGCTCATCCACTACTTTCTCCCTTGCATTAACATCAGAATATGCTGTGTCTTCCAGAAGTTTTTCCTTCATTCTATATATGGTCTCAATTTTGTCTCTGATAATGTCTCTGTCCAGCAGGTCCATCATCCTTATTCCTGTCCTGGCATATTTGTCTTCATAAGTTGGACCAATTCCCTGGGCAGTTGTTCCTATGCTCAATCTTCCTCTGAGTTGTTCCTCTCTTGAGTCCAGAGTTTTGTGAATCGGTGTAACCACATGTGCCATTTTGCTGATTACAACTCTTGTCCTCGTCGTGAGATTTTCCACACCCTTCATTTCCTCAATAAGAGCAACAGGATCGATCACCATGCCGTTCCCCAGAACAACTGTTGAAGCGCGAAGCGAGCCGGAAGGCAGGAGATGAAATTTGTAAGTCTTTCCCTCATCTACAACAGTATGCCCTGCATTTCCGCCGCCGTTGAATCTGACAACAACATCAAACCTGTCACTGAGGAAATCAGTAATCTTGCCTTTTCCCTCATCCCCGAATTGAAGGCCAAGGACCACACAGATCAATGGGTTCGCCCTCCAGCACAATTATACCAGTTCCAGAGAAAAATATTTCCAGTGACCAAAGATAAAGGAGTCACTTGTCAGGCATAGGATCAAGTCATATATGTCTTTCCACAGTTCAATATACTCCTGGAATTTATTTTTAGCCTCGATATTATAAGATAGTTTTCTAGCTCACTAAATATCTAAATTTTAGCTGCAGGATATATTTACTCTTTACTACAGTAATTTAATTCCGGGAAATAACTAATAAACAGTTACTGATTTAAGTAATGTTGAATATGAGTTACATAAAGTATTCTGAGGAAAAAGGCCTGGAAGTTCCTGATAACCCCACAATAGGGTACCTTGAAGGTGACGGAATAGGGGGGGACATCACTAAAGCCATGATTTCAGTTATCAACGCATCTCTTGAAATTGCGTACAATGGTGAAAAACAGATTGCATGGGAGAAGGTACTTGCAGGAGAGGAAGCATACGAAAGGACAGGAAAGCATCTTCCACAGGAATCTCTTGATCTACTGAAGAAGTGCATAGTTGCAATAAAAGGGCCTCTGACTACTCCAATTGGGCAAGGTTTCAGAAGCCTTAATGTTACACTCAGGCAGTATTTTGACCTGTATGCGAATGTCAGACCGGTAAAATATTTCCCCGGTGTACCTTCACCGGTTAAGGAACCGGAAAATATGAACATGGTTGTGTTCAGGGAAAACACTGAAGACCTGTACATTGGAATAGAGTGGAAATGGGACTCCCCAGAGGCAGGAATGGTAAGAAAATTCCTTTCAG
>JAKAAJ010000010.1 GCA_021802365.1 Thermoplasmata archaeon
CGAGAATGTACAGTCCGTCATTCCTAATCTTGAAGATATAATCCTGCATATCCTTTGACTTTATCTGTGTACCAATATGTACACCTGATTTCTGATATTCTTCCTCTGAAAGTAAGAGTTCTTCCTCCATCATTCTATCACTCGGGTTACTCTTCCCCTATGCACTAGGATTATATTTAAATTCCTAAAGTACACTTCCTCTGAAATTTTGTGTCAAACAAGTTCGGGCATATATTGTCTGTATTATTTTAATGGAACAGAGATTAATCATTGAAATACTTCATAGACTTCTCATCAGTGATTTTCTCATTTCATCATGAACTCTGATTTAACCGGTCATTCTGGTTATTATAGGGATCCTTTCAGTTCCAGGAAAATGCCTAAATTCCTTCAAATTATTAATATCAAAAATTCTGGTTAAGAATTATTAATAAAGAATCCATGGGTATCTGATAAAAATGGTAAAGGTAAAATGGCTTGGACATGCTGCATTTCTGGTGGAGTTCAGCAAAAAGAGAATCGTTATAGACCCCTTCATTTCCCAGAACCCAAGTTCAACAATCAAGCTGGACCAGCTTGGAAAGGTTGACTATGTTCTTGTCACACACAACCACTTTGATCATCTTGGGGATGCTTTTGAAATATCCAAGAAAACAGGAGCAAAGATTGTTGGTATGTTTGAGCTCTCGCAGATGGGAAAGGAGGCCGGTGTTCCAGATGATAATTTTATTGGAATGAACAAGGGAAGCCAGACTGAATTTGATGGCATAAAAATAGGCATGACCGCAGCAGTCCACAGCGGGAATGAAGCGGGTTTTGTTGTAACAGGTGACGGGAAAACAATCTATCATGCCGGAGATACTGCCCTGTTTGGGGATATGAAGCTAATAGGAGAGATCTACAAACCGGATCTTGCACTTCTCCCAATTGGTGGCTTCTTCACTATGAGTCCACTTGAGGCAAAGTATGCGGCAGAGCTCATAGGTGCAAAGATAACTGTTCCCATGCACTTCAACACATTTCCTCCAATCAAACAGGACCCGAAGAAATTCAAGGATATGGTTCAGAAGAACACTGAGGTCAGGTTGCTTGAACCGGGGCAGGAACTTACCCTTTAATTTTCCCCTTTATTATTAGTGATAATTTTTAATATGTATGAGTAATGGTAATTTTTTTAAATCCCCTATCACTCTCATGCATACAACCAATGAATCAGAAAATAGCCTTAAAGGTAATTAAGATCGGCGGAAGCATTATTTCCGACAGAAATGAATTCAGAAAAGTGGCAGAAAGAATCAGGGTTGAATCAGAGCTGTGCATTAATCTGACTGTGGTAATCTCTGCCATGAAAGGTGTCACTGACAAACTGATTGCTTTATCTGAAGGTACTCGCGAAGATAAATTTTCACTGGTAGAGGATATACTGAAAAGATACCCGCAACTTCCCGGGGATATGCTTGATTCAAATAGTATCATAGATATGACCATCAGTAATATTAAAGCTGAAAATGTGGATTCGGTCATCACCATGGGTGAGAGGCTTTCCGCTCTCTGTCTCCACTCATTGCTCCATGATCTGGGTGTGGAAAGCATAATCATGGATCCTGGAGAAATTATATGCGCAGATGAGATTGTTTCCTCATTTTCTGCGGGAAATGATTCCGATTTTGTGAGGCTGCAAAGAACCGGTGTCTGGATAGTACCTGGCTTCTACGGGCGAAATAAGGAAGGCAGTATTAAAGCATTCAGCAGGGGAGGTTCAGACCTGTCTGCAGGTGTGATTGCAGGATCTCTTGGGGCCACGGAACTTGAATTCTGGAAAGATGTCAGCGCAGTGATGACTGGAGACCCTAAAATTGTGGAATCCCCAAAACCAATTCTTTACATTAACAGAAACATGCTCAGAGAAATGGCTGAGCTTGGCTCCAGGATACTGCATCCGCTCTCCCTTGATTATGTTGACCTCAATGTTACAAAAGTTAGAATAAGAGGTATCGAACCGGCAGGAGAGAGTTCAACTGAAATTGTCAGCAACAGTGTGAATTGCCTTTCAATTGTCGTAAGTGAACCATCAGATGAAAAGAGACTTACCCGGGATTCATCCGGGAAAGAAAGGTCCGGAGTATATGTTTTAACAGAGGGGGAACCGGAATTTGTCACCACCGTTTCATCCAGGGTAAGACGGTTTTTTGAGATTATAGGATCAGGAATTCCAGGTACGCTTACCCAGGATAATGGTCTCATTAGTTTCAGAAGTTCCTATACTGAGTGCAGGTTTCTTGCTAATGAACTTCACAGAGACCTATTTTCGGGTGATGATGTTTGAGTAGACTGAGGGCTGCCATCCTTGGCGCAACAGGTATTGTGGGTCAGAAGTATTTGAGGATTCTGAGTAGACATCCGGAGTTTGAGGTTTCAGCACTTTTTGCGTCCAGCCATTCAGGAGGGAAGAATCTGAATGAGGCATCAAACTTCATGCTACCTGATGATATTGCAGAATTCGGAGAAATAAGGGTTGAGGAAGCCAGTGATAGGATTCTTGAGCGAAATGATATTGATCTCATATTCAGTGCACTCCCGTCTTCAATGGGTGGCCTGGAAGAGATTCTTTCCAGAAAATTTCCAGTTATAACCAAATCCAGTTCACACAGGCTTGACCCTGACGTTCCGCTTATTATTCCTGAAGTGAATCCTGGGCATTTGCTTCTGATAGAGGAACAGAAGAAAGGCAGGAAGAAAGGATTCATATCCGCCGATCCAAACTGCTCCACTACCCAGCTAGCAATTCCTTTGAAAGCGCTTGAACCCTTTGGTATCGAGACCGTGATTGTATCTACAATGCAGGCACTCAGCGGAGCAGGTTACCCTGGGGTTTCCGCACTTGATGCCAGCGGTAATGTTATCCCTTACATTGAAGGTGAGGAGAAAAAGATTGAAAAGGAGTCTTTAAAGATTCTGGGCAAAATTGGAACGGGAGGCGAAATCACCTCTTCTGATCTTAACATAACTGCGAAATGCGCAAGAGTACCTGTTCCGGACGGACATATGGAAAATGTGTTTGTCAGATTCTGTTCCAGTCCTGAAATCGATGATGTCAGGGATGCTCTTATAAAGTTCAGTGGAACTCGGAAAGTGCAGCACCTGTATTCCTCTCCGGAGCATCCGGTAATTTTTATTGATTCTCCTGACAGACCCCAGCCACGGCTTGACCTAATGAAAGGTGAAGGTATGTCCGTTGTTGTGGGAGGCCTTCGAAAATCAGGAGGTTTCTACTGCTTCACAAGCCTGAGCCACAACATAATAAGGGGGGCAGCAGGAGGGGGAGTGCAGCATGCTGAACTTCTCCTCAGCGAAGGATACCTCTGATCCTCTGACTTTTGCAATGGAATAATTAAAATTGCTATCTAGCTATAGCGGTATATGATAGGGGCAATCCTTGCAGGTGGTTTCGGAAAGAGGCTGAAACCTCTTACTGATGAGATTCCAAAAGCAATGATTCAGATTAAGGAAAATTACACCATTCTGGACAGACAGATATTTGATTTCAGGAATCTGGGGATCAAGGAGATAGTAATACTTTCCGGCTATCTTGGTGAAAAGATAGAGGAACGCTATGGAAAGGAGATGGACGGAATCAAATTTACCTACCTTAAAGAGGACAGACCTCTGGGAACTCTGTACTCCATGAGAAACCTTATCAATGTCCGGTCAGATTCAGATGTTCTCCTCAGGAATGGAGATACTGTTACCGACATGAACTTTCAGAGATTTGTTGAATTCTCTTCCAAATCGCCTTATGACATGACCATGTTTGTTACAAGAATGAAAAGCCCATTCGGAATCGTTGACCTTCTGGGGGATCAGATCCTAAGCTTCAGGGAAAAACCTCATCTCGACCATTTCATCAATTCAGGAGTATACTATATCAAGAAAGGAGCATTGAGATATTTCTCCCAGGAATACTACTCCAAGGACATAGAGACCACTGTCTTTCCCAGAGTTGCTTCCGAGAGGAAAGCTGGAGCTTATTTTGAGGACACACTTTGGCTGGGCATAGACAGCGAAAAGGATCTGGAGCAGATAAGGAAAGAATATGAAAACCGTATGGACTTTCCTTGGGGCTTCAGGAAGAGAGTCTTCTCTTCCGGAGATCGAAAGATGGATGATTATTATGTCAGAGCAGATCAGAACCTTGCAGTTGATATTGATGGTTCATCTGTTGTGAGAATTACCTCAGGAAGAGGTAGAATTTCTTCTGACACAGAAAAGATGTATTCTGAAAATGATGTTCTGTCTGTATCCTCAGGATTCAGGATTTCACCTCTTGAGAATACAAGGTTCACTGTTATGTCATTTTAGTCCGATTTTCATATTCATATTTCATTATTTTTTACCCATATATTCATTTTCCCATACATCTCTATTCCCGCAGTGATACGATATTCGTATTCACCTTTGCCTCATACGGAAAGATTAATATCCGGTTAAAGATGAGGCTATGAGTCCTATGGGTGTAATGACTAGAGACGTTTTGATAAGGGCTCTCGAAAATACCTACGGTAAGAAAGGGATGGCCCATGGAGACATTGAGGAACTCTGCGACTTTGTCCTTTCATTCTTCGGCTATGAGGATTATGTTCTTGATAACGTTCTTTCTTCACCTGAGAGAGACGTATTTTACAACCTCGAAGAATATGGTTTCCTTGAGACATACAGGGAGGAGATCAATATAATAAAAGGCCGTACCTGGCGCATCAACCAGTGGAGATACCGAAAGGAAAACATCCTGAAAGTGGCAGAAGAGGCCGAGATCCCCAAGGAGGAAGAGGACATTTACGATTCGATCTTCAGGGAACTGGAGACCTAATCACAATTTCTGAAGCGAATAGTCCTTTCCGAGCCTGTTGAATGATGTGCATTTTCCATTCTTCACAAAGGTGGTATCTTCTATTCTGATCCCGTATTTTCCATACCTGTACACACCTGGCTCTACTGTGAAGACTGTCCCCTCCCTTACCTTTCCGGAATTATCTGTTGTCAGGAAAGGTGGTTCATGAACCTCGATTCCTAGTCCATGGCCCAGCCTTATCTCCATCTCACCATATCCCTTTTCTCGGAGCAGTTTCCTTGCTGCAAGGTCCAGATCTTTGTATTTTGATTGCTGGGAAACTGCCTCCATTGCAAGAATCTGGGCTTCAGCCACTGCTTCGTAAGCGTTCCTGAAATCACCACCCGGTTCCCCATATGCGAATGTCCGGGTTGTGTCAGAACTGTAGCCGCCATAGGATCCTCCAAAATCTATTATTATAGAATCTCCGTGCTTCAGTTTTCTCTTCCCCGGTTCATGATGGGGCTTGGCACAGTTCTCCCCGAAAGCCACGATTGAACTGAAGGCAGGTCCGCTGAGCCCTGCATCAATGAAATTCCATTCCAGTTGTCTGGCAATATCCTGTTCGGATACTCCTTCACCTATACTTCCAATTGTTTCTTCAAGAGCTTTCTCAGACCGTCTTATAGCCTGCCCTATCAGGTACATCTCTTTTTCACTCTTTATCTCCCTGAATTCAGAAATCATGTCATTGATTATGCCTGTTCGGGTAAATTCCTCAGGTGAAAACATCCTGCTGTAATGCGAATAGGTGAGGCTGCCATCCAGGCCGATTTTCTGATTTCTCCCGATATCAGTAAGTCTCCGGAATGCTTCGTAAGGATTCTCCGTATCCTTCCATGAGACTATGTCACTTATCCATGTATTTTCCCTCACCTGGTCTTCCATAAGCCCGGGAACAAGTAAAGTGCATCCACCATCCTTTATGATCAGTACTGTAAGTCTCTCCATAGAGATGTAAGAGTACCCTGCAAGATACTGGAAGTTGGCCCCTGCAGGGATCACTGCAATATCAAGGCCACAAGACTTCATGGAATCCATTAGTCTTCTGATCCTTTCCCTGTATTCTGAAATTCCAACTTTTTCCCATTCAGGGTCCCCCATATCTGCATTCATATGAAACATGACAGTTAGAGCAGCCCTGTCAATAAGATTTGCATTTTACCTGAATTAAATTCCCATGTGGAACTGACAATCTTTATTTACCTCTGAACCACATTTCAGGGATCACCTTCTTCTGAACAGTGTGAACATTAGAGCACTGAAAATTCCGATTCCAATTATCTGAAAAAGGGTCTTGGGACTGTCATGGACAAGATGCCTGACCGGATATCGATCAGGATCGTATCTGTCTATGTGCACCGAATAGTGATCCTCAAACTCCACAACATGAACCCCTGATTCCGTTCCATCCAGAGGGCACCTGAAATCTGCAATCTGCCCTTTTCTCTCACCGATGGATCTGTGAAAGATGCCGGAATCCTCCGGAGATGGGATTTTTTCCCCATTAACACCAATCTTTGTAATCTCTAGAGAACCTGAGGAAATGGTGTCCGTGATAACTTCATTCCAGAAATCTTCAGGGGTACCCATCATACTTGAATGCAGTTCTTAATGATAAGAATTCCATTACATTGAAAACTATCTGATCATTTAAATTGTAAAATGAAATAGACGGGAACAGGAAATGGAGTCAAATGAACCTGCTCAGAGCGAAATTGACAGGAGATTTTTCTTTCTTCTGCTCTCACGTGCCGCAAGGTCCTGTGCCCTGATATATGCCAATCTCTCCATTCCCCTCTATCTTCTGGCAATTCATTATGATATAGTTACCATCGGCATAATTTACGTATTTGTTGCACTTGCCACCACAGCAGTTAGCCTTCTGATAGGATTCCTTGGCGACAGAATAGGATTCAGAAAAGCCATGATACTTGGCGAAATACCTGCTCTCTTCCTTACTGCAGCCCTCACATCAACAACAAACCATGACCTCATAATTGCAGGGATTATAGCATCTGGATCAGCGGGAGCAGCAGGCGGACTGCGTGGAGCCTTCAGCCCCGGAATAAATGCATTCATTGCCACCAACTGGCCGGACACAGGTGAGAGAGTCAGAAGAATGGCACTGATCACTTCGGTTGCATCTGCATTTTCTATCGCAGGGAGCCTGATGCTTTTTGCTTATGATTTCATATCCGGAACTTATGGAACAATAAACACATTCAGGCTTCTCTATGGGATTTCATTTGCTCTTATCCTGACATCATTCATCTCCCTCTTCCTTCTGAAGGAGAGACCAGTGGCTAAAAAGACAAACCGTGTTATGAACAAAGAGAGCGGAAAGTATGTTCTTAAGGTGCTTGTATCCAATGCAATAAATGGTAGCGGCCTCGGGCTTTCTATTGTCCTTCTCCCGGCATGGTTTGAGTTGAGATACGGTATTGACACCTCCCAGGTGGGGCTTGTCTTTCTGTTTTCCTATGTGGGAACTGCTGCCGGTTCATTTTTCATGTCCAGGTCAGGACTCCTCAAGATGCGAAAACGTTCCACGACTCTATTTACAGCATCAGTTACAAGGGTCATACAGGGTGCACTCATGGCAGTTGTGGCTTTTTCCCCGTTCCTTCCTCTTGCTGTGGCTGTTTATGCCGGGAGATCCTTCGTTGCTGGAGTTGGAGCTCCAAACAGGACAACAGTGAATGTGAGCGGAATCAGCAGTGGAGATTATGGAGTCGGCACAAGTATTCAGGGTATTTCTTCCAGAGTCAGCCAGTCTTTCTCCGGCCTGTCCGGTTACATGATGGACATATCACTCCCGCTTCCCCTCCTTACCGGAGGGTTGCTGCAATCTGTTTCCGGGATTGTCTATTACAAACTATTGAAAAAAGGGAACTCCTGAATTAACCATTACATGAGAGATTAACATTTATGAATTTAAGATTCATAGAAAATAATTAGTGTGTGTACCGTGTATTCATGGCATGGTGAACCTGAGGGCACTTCCACTCTATCTGATACCTCTTGTTATGCTTGGAATTCTTGTCTTTTCCATACTTGCCTTATAGATAAAAACTCCTGCAATGAGCTTATTTGCCATGACAATTTTCACTATACATGGCAGACAGAATTTTGATGCATGTGGGTCCCAGCAGGGGAAATATAGAGGTTGCAGAGAGTGCCGCCGTTCATGATCAGGGATTTTCATCCTCGGAATTCTCCGAGAAGATGAGGTTAACACTGAAAGGGATACTGGAAATATCAGGTGCGGCGTCAGGATACAGTCCTTTTGTTATACCGGGTAGTGGCACCGCAGCTATGGAATCGCTCACAACATTCCTTTCTCCTGGCGATAATGTGCTTGTTCTCAGCCATGGAACATTCGGAGACAGGTGGAAAGGTATCTTTTCAAGGTATCCTGTGAATGTGAGATCTCTGCGTTCCGCTCCCGGAAAGCATCTGAAAATAGAGGATATCAGAAAAGCAGCTTCCGATCAGCACTACAGGATGGCCATAATGACACATGTGGAGACAAGTACCGGACTTCGTGCGGATCTGGAAGCCATAATAGATTCAGTCAGGCAGTCAGCGGATATCATTGTTGTAGATTCGGTAGCAAGCCTTGGTGGCGAGAGACTTGAACTCTCAAAGCTTGGAATTGATGTTACTGTATCTGCATCGCAGAAAGCTATTGGAGCGGCACCTGGTGCTGGCATAATTGTAGCTTCAAATGACGCAATCGAAAAGATAAGGGATGGTGGCCTCTCCGGTTACTTTCTGAATCTTAGCAACTGGAGA
Organism: Thermoplasmata archaeon; assembly: GCA_021802365.1. The sequence goes on from JAKAAJ010000010.1 coordinate 8,687, forward strand.
CCTGTGATGGAAAAATTCCTTGACGGCTCCTGGGGATATTTCGCAACCCCGCCCATAGGCGTGGTTTACACAATGGCCAGAGCTCTTGAAATGATTCGCAGGGAAGGCATGGAAAGCAGATTAAAGAGGCACAGCAGGCTGGCTTCACTTCTCAGAGATGGCATTGAAGACATGTGTTTGAGCATAGTTGCAGAGCCCCAATACAGGAGCAACACAGTTACCGGCGTTTACGTGAATGGGATCGATTCATCAGAATTTATAAGAAAATGCCTGAAAAGTGGAGTTGAATTCGCTGACGGAGCCCTTCCTGAACTGAAGGGAAAATATTTCAGAATCGGTCACATGGGCTGGGTTCAGGAGCAGGACATAATCAGGTCACTGGATGCCATCAGGAAAACACTAAGTGAGATAAAGTAACCTGCCCAAGCCACTTAATGTAGAGATCAGGATTGTTAAGCGGAGCCTTTAAAAAAGCATATTTACAAAATATTTGGAAGAACGTATATACCTGGATGTCATATATAACTGAGGGGTGATGAGATGAACTATATCTGCCCCAAATGCAGAGGTTCCGGCTACATCAAGGATGAATCAGATCATCTGGATATATGCGATAGCTGCTGGGGGCTTGGCTACGTAGAGGAGATCAAGGCTGAACAGAAGTTTTCTGCATCTCCAGAGGAGAAGAGAATCAGAAGGAATGCTCTGATTGTACTTGCTATCTCCGTATCTGTTTTCTATGCAATTCTTTTCCTGCTTTCACCGTTCATAAAATACACCTCAATAGAGATGGTTATTCTAATACTGGCTTCCTATTATAGCGGGATTATAGGCAGCTCTCTCTACGTGAGGCATGCCATGAAGAAAATTAATTCCGGTGGAGGGAGGAGAGACCTCCCTGGACAGCATTAGATAATTCTATGAACATTTTCCTGGATTTATCTGATCCCTGAAAAGCTGGACATAAGGGGAGTCAGCAGGTACATTTCCATTGAGTGAGAGAAATGTGGAGGGGTTAGGGGTGTAGCCCTTCAGTGCAGTTCCTGTCTGACTGTCCCAGTCCTTTACCTGCTGTTCATCATATTTTATGCAGTACTCCCTGCTCGAAAGATCACTCAACGTATAGCAAACCGGTCCTTCTGGCACAATTCCATTCACAAACCCGCCCTCAAGCATGCTCCATTTCTGTCCTGGAGCCAGCGTGAACACAAAGGCAACAATGCTTTTGCCTCCAGGGAAATTAACAACCATGAGAGGAGGAGAATTGTTTGCAACACCCTTATCGACAAGCGTTGAATTTGTGGGCGTAAATGCTGTGTTAAAGCTGCTGTTGTTAAGATATACTGGCCAGAATGCGTTCCCGAAATAGTATCCTGACCTGTAAAGAACCCCGGATATTTTTCTGGTCGAACTGTTGGAGAAACTCCACTGAACTGTACCATTCTTCTCGTCGTACCACTTCCAGCTCACGTTTATTTTCTCGAGTATTGCCCGGACCATACCGATTTCGTTTATCATGGTTCAGTATACACCAATTGATTATAAAAATCTGAAGATTTTCAATATTTTTAAATTATATGTTCAGAAAAATATTGGCTTCATAACTGTGCATGAAGCTCCTGAAGCAGTTCTGTCTCCACATGCTTTGTCCATAGTATCTCCGGTATGTCTATGAATATGAAGATATCAGAAAGGAGAAGTACTTCTATTGCCGTAACTGCTAGATTCTGAACAAGTTTCCCGACACCCACATCAACCTCAAGGTTACTGGAACCATCCGGCTGCTTGAATACAAATGTCAGAGCTCTATCCGCAGATATGATATCCCTCAGAAAGCCTGCCTTCACTGCCTGAAGTACTGCCTGGCCATTCTGGACGTTCGACTGAACTTTCCATCCCTTGAACTGAAGGGAATTTGCAAATCCATCAACTATATCCTGCAGTTTCTTTGATGTCTGTAGCTGTACAGTTTTTTTAAATATCTCCATGATTTTATATGGATAACTTCTGGCTTAAGCCTTTTGGTATGATTGCGGGAGGATGTAATGCCCGACCTCTTATTTTTTCAGAAGGTTCTTTAAAGCTGCCTCCAGTTCCGGGAAACGGAAAACGTAGCCATACTTTTCAGCTCTGGCTGGAATAACCTTCTTTCCCTTTATGAGGAGATCAGAGACATCTCCAAACATCATCCTGATTATTGTTACGGGAACCCTGATCCTTGAAGGCTTGTTCATGACTTTTCCCAGTGTATTTGCGAATTCACTCATTCTGGGAACTGAAGGAGATGCTGCATTTATGGGGCCGGTTACATCATTCTTTTCCAGCGGAAAAAGGGCCAGCCGGACTTCATCCTCAAGATGGATCCACGGGAACCATTGATTTCCTGGTTTTATAGGTCCTCCGAGGCCTCTGTTAAATACCTTTACCAGCTGTTCAAGTGCTCCTTCATTAGAATCAAGAACAACGCTTGTCCTTATGTTCACAACCCTTGTTCTTTCTGAACCAGCCTTATTTGCAGACTCCTCCCACTCCCTTACAAGAACACCCCAGAAGTCATCCGCTGCCGGCTCATCCTCAGTTATTTCTCTGTCGTCCCATCTGTCATAACCATATATTCCTGCTGCGGAACCGTTCACAAAAAGGGTTGGCGGATTTTCGCAGGATTTTATTGCATCGGAAATAGCCGAGGTATAATTCACCCTTGATTCATATATCTCTGTTCTGTAATCCCCCTTCCATTTCTTGAATATGGGAGCTCCAGAGAAATTGAACACCGCCTCCGATCCGTTAATAATTTTCCCTATGCCTTCCTCTTTCCCTGTGAATTCAAAATATTCTGCAGCCTCCGGAACTCTCTGGCTGACCTTCTCTCTGTTCCGTCCCACTGCTGTTACTGAAAACCCCCTTTTCGCAAGTTCTCTGCATATTGCAGAGCCTATTAGCCCTGAGGCGCCAAAAACTACAGCTCTTTTCTGATCTCCCATAGGAGAATATTATGAATTGTAATATAAAACCGAGTAAATGGCAGCTTTACATTTTCACTGAAATCACATAAATGTCAGGGTATTGGCTGTCAGATATGACCAAGATTCTTCAGCACCAGATAGGCAGCTGCCACATCCTCTAGACCTACTCCCATTGTCTTGAATACAGATCTTTCTGGTTCTCTTGCAGGTGGTTTTGTAACAAGGTCTTTGAGTTCTATAATCTCCTTTTCAGGATTGTTCTTTCTTAACCCGATTATTTCTCCGGATTCCTTCATAGCCTGTTCAAGATGTTCCACCACCACCATATCACTCTGAAGTAGAACGTCCTCTGCTGCCTCTTTCCTCATTGGAAGGTTACCTCCGCAGAGGTTCACATGATATCTTTCTCCCAGATCCTTGCGTGAGAAAATGGCATCATTCGAGTTTGTTATGGAATTTATCACGGTGGCGTCCCTGGTGGCTTCACTTACTTTTTCATGAGCTCTTGCCTCCACGCCGAATTTTGATTGCATCCTTCTGGCAAAACTTCTTGCATTTTCAGGGTGCCTCGAATAAACATGAACAAGCCCAGCATCGAAGACCGAAAGCAAACCTTCAAGCTGTGTTTCAGCCTGGTATCCTGAGCCTATTATGGCAATCTCCTGTTCCTTCTTTTTCAGAAGCAATTGCGATACCATGGCAGGAAGTGCACCTGTGCGTACCTGACCGAGCCTGTTTGCTTCAATTACCGCGATAAGATCCGAGGATCTGGTGTCAAAGACCAGGACCACAAATCTTGCCCCTCCCTTTGCTGCTATGTAGCACTTCATCCCTGCAAGATGGTATTTCGCAAATATGCCAGGCATTGAATTGAGCACAGCACCATCTGAGTGGAGCCTCTCCCTTGGAGAAACTGAGGATTTGCCCACACCGAGATCCTGAAAAGCCTCCCGGAGTATTGCCACGGTCTCCTTCATATCCAGTGTCTGTTCAACTTCCTTTTCCGTGATATAATGCATGGTTCTTCATGCATTCAGCACATTAAAACAGTTTCATCTGAACCCATGCATACATTTTGGTCACAGAAAAACAATATAATTTCAACCCATTACCATGACAGTATCTCTAGTTTATAACATATCTTAACTTTTATGATAGTATTTTGTCCTGGGCATTTTAGGCTCTTTATGTGATATCTCACTTTCAGATGCGAATATTTTCCCTTTGGAAAACAAAAATTACTTATAATATACATCATATAGAATGTTGATAATTGATGTCCGTTTCATTGAACAATGAACGGACCCTTGTTAGGAGATTGACACTTCGCAATCTCATTTTCCTTGGCCTTGGATACGATATGGCCACAGGGGCACTATTCAGCGCTACAGCTATTGTGTCAGCAGCGGGTCCAGAAGGAATAATTACATATCTGGTTGCAGGGTTGTTCTATTCTGCGCTTGGGGTCATATTCATAGAGCTTTCAAGGGTCTATCCTGAAGCAGGGTCAGTTACAAGGTTCACACTCTACTCCCATGGAAGAACGCTGAACCTTATCAATGGGTTTGCAGATCTTATATGGTATCTGTTCATACCTCCGGTTGAGGCCATCTCAGTCTCATATACACTGAATGTATTCTTCCCATACTTCATCAACAAAGCTGGTGATCCCACAATATACGGGGCCATTCTTGGATTCGGTATTGTCCTTCTAATGCTCCCCGTAAACTACTTTGGAATTTCACGGTTCGGAAGGGCAACGAACTATATTTCAGCAGTCAAGATAGCCCTGTATCTTACTGTGCCCATAGCACTCATTCTTGTTGTCCATAATTCTGCCAATCTCTTCCATGAGGGTGGATTTGCCCCCTTTGGAATCGGATCCATGTTTGCGATCCTCCCACTTGCGATGTATAATTTTGGTGGGAGCAGGATGATTCCGGATTTTGCGGAGGAAACCACCAAGAAGAGTTACATAACACTTGGCATAATAATTGCAATCCTGACTGAGACGGCCATTTATACTCTTCTGGCTGTTGCTGTCGTTTTCGGAACAAACTGGTCAGCAGTCCACCTTGCCGCCGGTTCCTGGCATTCTCTCAAGGGTCTTGCAGCTAACCCGTTTCTGGTCTTCTCCAAAAGTACTGGTCTGGAATGGCTCCTCATAATAACACTCATTGTGAGTGTTGTCTCACCTTACATTTCAGGTTACATTTCCGTGGGTGCAGGAACAAGAGCTCTGTTTTCAATGGGAAGATCAGGGCTGGTAGGGGACAGGATAAAAGCTATCCATGAAAAATATGCAATTCCGGTATGGTCTCTTGTTGTTTTCATAGTGGTGGGGGGATTCCTTGCGCTTGTCTCTGCTCCGGCTCCCAGCATCTACAACCTTATAGATGACGCTACAGCGGCAGGTTACCTTGGCTTTGCTGCCATACCTGTTGCAATGATCGTTGCGCGCAGACAGCGTGTTACATCCTCAGTGCAGAGGATAAGAGGCGGGAACATTCTTGCTCCCGTAGCAATGGGTGTGTCCGGATTAATCGCATACTGGGCAGGATGGCCTGATGAACCTTATGCAGTTCTTCTCATACTGGCCGCCTCTTTGCTCTTTGGAATATATTCCCGCGCATCACAGGGACTTCTGAATTCCCTGTGGTACATATGCTATATGGGATTCATAACGCTGATGGTCGCCACAGGTTCCGAGGGGCTTTTTGATTTCGTTCCCAGCAGTATCGGGCCATTCATAGTGTTCGCAGTGACAGTTGCATTATTTTACCCATGGGGAGTGTTTTCCGGCCTTGAGAGCAGATTCAGGGACAGGGAATATACTGAATTCAAGGCAGAGAGGTTTGAGCCTGAATAAGCCAGGGGCAATACATCAGTGATGCCATTCAGGAATATGACTTCCGGTAAAGGCTATTAGTGAAAAATCAATATGGTACCCATGGACAAATTGCCCTCGATCAACGCGCAAAAACTTTATGATTACATTTCAGGGAACAATTCATACTGGCTGGAGAGGGACGGGGATACTGTTGAAGTCCATTTTTCACCTGAATTCCCTGAAGCCATGTCACATCTTCCAGATGGGAAGTCGGTGGAGCATATTATGTATGGGAAGGAAAAGAATGGAATGATCTTTTTCTACAGGTTCACCACGCTCAGTTCCTTCGGAGAGACCTCATCTGAGCTGATTGAGGACGATCCCATAATGGAATGGCTCAAGTACATCTAAAGGAAGGGCCCGACTAGTACTGGAAGTATAACAGTTGCGTCACCATATATGTTGACAAATTCTGCGTCCTCCTTTACCTTCTTCCAGGATATGGCCTCCTCAAGCTTTGCTCCAGATAGTGAACCGTCATACTCCTGTGCTGTTGTGAGATATACCGCATAATCAAGACCTCCTCTGAACTGGTTCCACCAGATAGTGTGATGTTTTGATATTCCTCCACCGATCATGAGAGCACCTGTTTTCTTTGCATCAAACACAATATCCGAAAGCTCATGCTCATCTTTCAGCAGATCTATTGAGAAATCCCTGTTCCTCTCATAGAATGACCATAGCTGGGATCCGAATGAGCCGTCGGTGATTCCTGGAACATATACAGGAATATCGTTCCTGGCTGCATTATACAGTATTGAAGAATCCGACTTAAGCTGTAGTCCCACCTCATGTATGAGATCTGCCACACCCCATTTCTTCTTCCTGCTGTAGAGGTCTTCAATGATTGGCTGTATCTTCCCCTCTATGATTTCCCCGTAACTCTCGTCCGGGACGAATACGTTCCCCAACCTGTTTATTCCAAGTTTTCTCAATTCCCTGTCACTGTAGTCGAATGAGCCAGCATAATAATCCAGGTAAGTACGGGCTATATCGTGGTCAAGGGTTCCGCAAGTTGTTATGATGACGTCTACCAGCCTGTTTCTTACAAGATCATTGATGATTCCTCTTGTTCCAGTGGATATAATGTCTGCTGGAAATGACAGGAATGTTGTGTTTTCCTCACTGAACATTTTTTCAAGAATGGCGTGACCGGTGGCAATCTTGGCAGAGGTGAACCCTCCTGAGTTGCCATACTGCTTCATAAGGTCCCTTATTGATGTATCTGCCTTTACAGAAGTGTCTCTGACAGGATATCTGAGGAGTTCTTTTCTATCCATGACGGATAATATTTCAATGGGTTAAGGATTTTTAGTCCTGATTCTTAACCTGAGAGCCCCATGATAAAAAATTAATTCCGGACAGGCATATCATTTAATGATCCTGCTTAATTTTATCATACTCTGGATACATATATTCTCAGCGGTCATTTTCGTTGGAGGGTCATTCTTCATCTGGCTTGTTGTGTGGCCTGCCTCCTATGATATAACATCCGATGAAAAGGAAAGAACAAGGATTGTTGGGAAGATTGCAAAGAGGTTTGCCTATTTCACCCATATAACTGTGGGCATACTCATAGTGACTGGAATATACAATGCAACCTGGTACCTTAACGATGACCCGTCGCTGCTATTTACCACTGGCTATGGGGAACTTCTGCTTGCAAATATCATCCTTGCAGGGATAGTCATAGCAATGATTTACGGAAACAACATATACCACGGAAAGAAAATCATGAGGCTTTCCAGAGAAGGAAAACTGGAACAGGTGAAAAAAATAAGGAAACTCACCCATCTGATCTCTTTCATCTCCCTTGCCCTTTTACTGGCAGTAATAGGAATGATGACAGCTATGCAGTTTTACTGAAATAAAAAAATGTCTGGAGATTATCTCGCAGACGCAGCAATCCTTTCAGTCTCTTCCTTCTTGTTCACCGCAAAGGAAGATGCCTCATTTCTCGAGGCGTTTATGATTTCATCTGCAAGGCAGGATGAGAACGGTTTCTTGCTCTTGAAGGAAGCGTTGGTTGCACCTATGCTTATATTCCTGAGTGCAACGTCCACCCTTCTTGCCGGGGACACATCAACAGCTTTTGGAACTGCTATTCCACCGTATTTAAGTCTCGTTACCTCCTCTCTTGGAGCAGCATTTTCAATGGCATCAATGAGAACCTGAATCGGATTCTGTTTTGTCTTCTGTGCAACAATCTCGAAAGCCTCTCTCAATGCTCTGTAAGCACTGTATTTTTTGCCGTTCCACTTCTCTGTTCTCATCAGTTTGTTCAGAAGCCTTTCAACTGTGTTGACATTTCTCTTTCCCGCTGAATAGCTGGAAAATCTGCCTCCACTGTGAAGATTCAGGTTTGCGCTGAGGTTTATGTATTTGGAAAGACCTTCATCATGAACCTGCACATCATTGAAAGTATATGCTCCCATAAGTTTGATTTCAGGCAAATTACCTCACCGTCTTTTCCTTTCTTCCCTTCACAAGCTCAAGCAGGGATATCCCATTGACCTTGACAACCTTGTACCTTACTCCAGGAATATCTCCTTTACTTCTTCCCTGCCTTCCCCTGATTCCGGCGACCTCTACCTCGTCGTGCTCATCAATGTAGTTGATAGCCCCGTCACCAGGTGCGAAAGCAGTGATCTGCCTTCCGTTCTTTATGAGCTGAAGCTTAACGCACTTCCTGATTGCAGAGTTAGGCTGCTTAGCCTCAATCCCAATTTTCTCTATTACAATTCCCTTGGCTGAAGGTGCCAGCTCAAGCGGGTCGCTCTTTTTCTTAAGCTGAAGCTTTCTCTTCTTGTACTTGCTATCCGACCACCTGAAATGCTTTCTGACAGCCTTCAGTTTTCCTCCTGCATTTTCTCCATTTGCCAAGTATTCACCCAATTGAATGTGATTTGTGTAGACATGGTATAGATAACATCTATTAAATATTGACACTGCCATCTGAGAGGTCAGCTGATTTTTGAGACTATTTTTATGACATCTCCCTGGTTGAGTACGTAGTCTTTTCTCACTGCCATCTTTTTTCTGCAGTCAATAGCCCTTATGAACCCACTTCCTATGTCGGAGTGTATTCTGAATGCCAGATCAAGGGACGTTGTTCCCGGAGGTATTAACACCGCATCAGGAAGAATGTTACCCTTGCTGTCAGACCATGAGGTCTCATCAGCCACAGGATATACAACAGAATAGTTCATAACACCGAAAACAACATGGCTGAGTACATCCCACACTCTTGAATGAATGGGATTTCTGTAAAATTTCACTATTCCTTCCAGTGCATTCAACTGCTCGGCATTCCCCTTTCCAGTTATATTGATAGTTGATCCCTGGTCAGTGACCAGTCCAATCTTTGAGGCCTTTTCAAGTAGCAGCTCATACCCTCCTGACACAAAGAAACAGTTTGGATCCTCCTTAAGGAATGACTGAAGCTTTGATTCACTGGATAAGTCTGCTCTGTTTCCCACCCTGACAATAGGCTTTACCTTCCGGAATATTTCGGAGACCAGATTTATACTGTCCTTTTCCTTCCATTGGGAGAACTTCTTCGGGAGTCCAAGGCCTGAGAGAAGCGAGGCAGTCTGATGTTCACTAATACCGTAAGAGGCCAGCCTTTCGTGAAGTATTTTCTCCTGCCTTTCCTGTGAGGCGTCTGCCTTCCTTGAAAACTTGTCCCAGTCCCGATACAACCTCGATGACAGCCAGAGAACCATTTCCCTTTCCACACTGAGAACATCTCCCCACTGCTCCTGATCCTCGGTGATTGGATTCCCTTCGGAACTTACTTTTCCAGATGTGTCAAAAACATGGATTATTATCTCTGATTCCCTGATATAGTCCAGAAATTCATTCCCCATGCCCTTTCCTTCACTGGCTCCTGGAATCAGACCTGGCACATCTATGATCTCCACTGGAACCAATCTTCTTCCTCCACTGCATCTCCCCTCCCTCGGGTTACAGTTCTTTCCCAGCTCTGTGTCAGGGCATTTCGTTACAACGTAACCAACTCCCACATTGGGCTTTACAGTCGTGAATGGATAGTTGGCAATTTCTGCCTGGCTGAAAGTAAGGGCTGAAAAAAGGGTAGACTTCCCGACATTAGGTTTTCCTATGAGGGCGATCTTTAGCAAAAGAGACCACTGGCCTCAGGATATCTGAACTCTCTTCAGATCATACCCTTTGGGGCACTCCACATTTCCCTCTATCTTCTTCACCACTGCCTTTCTTCCTTCCCGGTCATAAATAAGATTGCATTTTTCAATATTGGGGCAGGTGAACTGATCGCAGTCCAGAGATTTCAGGGTTATGGATGAGCCCTCCTGAAGCCTCTTTCCGCCGGGAATATTCAGATATTCCTTAACTTCTTCAATTTCAACAGTGGCAACCTTGTCATGGTTGAAGACGAAGCATGGGTTTTCCTTTGCCCTAACTCCTGTTATCCTGTATGTCTTACCCGGATCAAGATTGAAGCAGACACCTTTTATCCTGCATTTTGAGCATCCTGTTAGAGGGCCGACAAATTTGAATTCCAGACCCTCTTTAGCAAGATCTAATCCTATAAGCGAAATTTTTGGCATTTAATGAGACCTCCTTAAATTATACCTGTAACTTCCAGAGTTCTTTCACAGGCATTTTTGCTTATATCAGTTTCCCCGAGAATAGTGTAGCGCTCAGGCCTTATGCTGTGGGCAGTACTCAGGGATTTTATCACTGTGGACTCAGTTATCCCGTAGTCCCTTACCCTTATGGAAAGACCCATCTTGGAATAAGCATCAGAAAGAGCCTGCCAGTCTCCACCATGAAGGAACATTGAAATCACAGAACCTATGGCACATTGTTCTCCATGAATTGAGTTTCCAGGACCAGTCCTCTGAATTGCATGTGCAATAAGGTGTTCACTGCCGCTAGCTGGCCGTGAGGAACCGGCAATTGCCATTGCTGTTCCGGATGCAAGTATCTGTTTGGTCACAAGCCATACAGACTCCTCGACACCCTCCATTACCATGTGTGACTTTTCCAGTAGTTCCTTTGCCGCGTACTCTGATATTGCAGCAGCACTTGAACTGAACTCTTCTCCCTTCAGACGATGAGCCAGTTTCCAGTCCAGTATTGCAGTAAGATTTGAAATCACATCTGCTGCACCTGCCCTCAGATACCTGTAAGGAGCTCTGGACAGAATAACTGTATCCGCAATAATGCAGATAGGCATTGATGCTTCCTTGGATAGAGTGCAGTTGTCCTCAACAATTGATGCCCTTGGTGATGCGATTCCATCATGGCTGGGAGTTGTCGGAACACTGATGAAAGGAATACTGAGATCAAAGGAGGCTTTCTTGGCAAGGTCAATCTTTGAACCCCCTCCTGCACCCACAAGCATCCCTGCCCTGACCTCAGAGCTGAAAGCCTCCAGTGCCTGAAGGTTTTCCCCTACGGCCCTGTCTGTTTTGAACACATGAACATCAAAGCCATTGTCCACAAGAAGTGACTCTATCTCCTTTCCGGCTATGCCGTATGTTGTATTGCCTGTTACAATTACAATGGAACCTGATTTTAAATACTGCCTGGCAACATTTATAATGTTGGGCATAACACCATGCCCCACGTATACATCTCTAGGGAACTGCATGGTTTTAAATTTTTCGAACTCCATTTCTGAACCTATAAACTACTAAGATAATAACGTTTCCTACTACTTTTCAGTCATGATGAAGATATGAAGGTGCATTTATTCCTCTATGCAGTATGTAGCCATGTTTGAGTTTGCCATGGAGACCTGCTCATTGTCTGATACTGCTATCACACCTGCAAGAATATCACCAAATTCTTCGATCAGGTCTTTAACTATATTTTTCAGGCTCCCGTTCCCTATCTGCTCGTAAATCCTGAAACTGAGCATCCTCCTGATGATCTCCTCCCCTATTCCCGTTGCCACAACTGCTCCCTTGCTGCCTGCATAAATTCCGGCCCCTGGAAGCGGAGAATCCCCTATTCGCCCCCTCATCATGGGGGAAGACCCTCCAGTGGATACTGCTGCGGCAAATTTTCCATCTACACGGGCAACGGCCCCTACCGTGTCCTTGTTTTGGGAAAAAATGCTCTGGAATTTTCTATACTCCTCATATCTTGGGGGAAGGTCAACTTTTTCTCCCCTGAAAAAAGCAAGTGTCTTTTTCCATACTTCGTCTGTTCTTTCTGTGGATGGGTCATATTCCGGAAAACCAACGCTTCGCGCAAATGAAGTGGCACCATCACCTGAAAGAATTACATGAGGGGTTTTCATCTTAACCATCTTTGCTACAAGTACTGGATTTTTCACCCTTTCTATTGCAGCCACAGATCCTATTCTTCCCTCCTCCATCACTGCAGCATCCATCTGTATTGAACCATCAATTCTTCTCACCGAGCCTGTGCCGGCATTGAAGACAGGATCATCCTCCATCAGGACTACAGCCTGGACTACCCTGTCCATCGCACTTCCATTATTGGAAGAGTGACAGTATTTCTCAAGCCTGGGGACATAACTGCTATCTGAGCCAGCACCACCGTGCAAAAGGAGAGAATCGGACATACAGGGTAATTGATGCCCCCGATAATAATTATGTGTGTCAATCCTTAAGCGCCAGCAATGGGTTCTGATAAGCAATTATTATGTTTTCCAGATATTATCAACTCTAACTCAGTTTCAGAATGCCGTTCTAATTAACTTGGAATAGCGCTAACAATTAAATAGACTCTAAAAATTACAGACTGTCTCGGGTTTACCATATTGGTCCGGGAAAAGGGGCTCGTAGTCTAGCGGTATGATGTCTCCCTGACACGGAGGAGGTCACCGGTTCGAATCCGGTCGGGCCCATTCTATATACGGTTTACTTTTTGCACGAGTAAACTTATAACACTGATTTTGTGAATGATTGAATGACATATGTATGCATACCATTTGAAAGTTTTATTTATATGCTTCAGGTTTCCCTCTTGGAATATAATAATTATTGAATATTAATGAAGCCATGATTTCAGATATTCATTCTAGTTATTTCCATCACTGTTCTTGGTATGATTTTATCTTATCTTATTTCCATCTGTCGCCGGATCGTCGAGGTATAGGAAAGCATCCTTCCTATGATTCCTTACGAAGTTAGAGGAGGATAGTATTATTGACTCTTCATCTTAGAGACTGTTGAGCTTGTACATTACGATCCGGACGAACTACTTCTCGCTCTTTCCGTATATGAGTCCCCCCCCCCCCAATTGATTCCGAGTTCTTTACTAACTTGTTGAGGATATTTTCACCCTTGAAGAACACGAAATTGAACAGTTTTTTGGCCGTTTCAAGTTCTTTCCCCTTCATTTCGAGGTCCATCATGGGTACGTTCTTGATCATAAAAACTGGAGATGAACATGTGGATGAGAAATCATCAAGTGAGGTTGAAACTCTCCTGAACTCAGTGTATGGAGCCCTCCGCAGTCGCTTGTAAAGGAAAAATTCAATCAAATTTCATGTTTTCGATCTGGTATCATGGAACATGAGGAAAGCAACTAATTTTTGACAATATCTAATAAAGAAAATATAAAGTAATACAGTGAACATGCATGCATGATTATTTATGCATATAACTAAAGAGGTTGAACTCGAAACAATCCTAAACAGTATGGCCGGGATATTGAACAACAATCCAACGAGATTTACCACAGATTACGAAGTGGCTGAATTTCTCCGGTGTTCTCATAATCTTTTCTCTTCATGGAAGGGAAAATTAGATCCGGTACTGGCAGGAACTTACAGTGATGATCAATTCTGGTTGCTCTATGAGGATTTCTGCCGTGAGTGTGAGAATGGCAGCTGGTCCGGCATGTCAAGGCACAAATCTGAAATTGAACCATATAAATCGTCGCTGTACGCTTCAATTCGTAATTTGCTGTCGGCTGGAATAGATATTAACCGTGTAGTAGGTATTATCCATTCAGTTACGAAGAATTCAAGTCCAAGCAAAATAACTGGACTGACTCCTTTTTCACTGACAGGAATACTGTTCGCATCTGATGAGGACAATTTTATGATTCTTGACAACCCTGTGCTTGAATACTTTGGTTTTAAGGATAGGGATTATGAAGGAGCCCTATCAGAGTATGAGGGAATAATAGATAAATCGCGCTATTACTCAAAAAAATTCAATCTATCCATGTGGGACATTAACAAAGCTTATGCTGTTCTATCAAACAACAGAAAACTTGAAGTTAAGAAGTTGTGCGGAAACTGTAGATCACTTAAGACCAAAAATTATGAATATCCATTCTGATCTGACACCTTGGCGCAAAGGATTTATGTTCGCTCAAGCCAATAACCTTGTGAGGTTCCCCAAAAACCACCACCGAAACCCTTTTTCATGACCTCATGATCAATATCCATGAATCTGCTGCAGTCAAGTTTCCCGGAATAGTACAGGGAGATCGAGGCACTAGGCGATCCCTTGACAGGTATATCAGATCGCATTGACTTTGAAAGGATCGGACCAATCCACTCTTATCTTTATGATAAAGACACGGAGAATTTTGGAAGACCAAATTATGATCCCATTCTCATGGTAAAGATTTAACTATTGCAGCAATGGTAAAACCTCTCATATCCGCAGGTGGAGAGGGAGATCCGTGACAGGATATCATTCATGAAGTTTCTCGGATTTCCGGAGAAATTTCCTGACAGGAACACAATATGGTATTTCCGTGAGCGTTTATCAAAAACAGGGAAGGATCGCCTGGTATTCAACGAGATAAGAGACCAGATCATGGTTAAACGGATAAGGATAAAGAAGGACACAATGCATGATACTTCATTCATTGAATCGGACAGGGAAGAATATGGCAAACACAGTGGTGAGGATGCAAATACACGCAGATCTAAAGATGGTAAATCAGCAACAAAGAATCATGAACATCACTTCGGGTACAAGGCGCATACCCTTGTCAACGAGATAAAAGTAGTAGAAAAACTATCAGTGACACTGGCGAATGCCCATGACTCGAGGATCGATCTCAGTATTCCCGGCATTGTATGTTACAGGGATAAGGGCTATTTCGGATCTGAATACAGGGGCATCAATGGGACAATGGATCGATCCGTAAGGGGGCATCCACTGCCGGTTAAGAGCATACGCAGGAATCTCAGAATACCCCGTATACGATCAGCGGTGGAACATCCATATGCATTCTTCAAGGGGATGTTCCACTTCTTCCATGTCATGGTAACGACGGTGCAGAGGGTAAGAGTGAAGACATACTTCACTGCAATATGTTAAAACCTTGTAAGGGCCAGATTTCTTGACCGAACAGCGTAAGCTATGGCAATTAAGAGAAAATTGGAGGAAAACCTTGGCGAAACACTCAATGTCTCAGACAATATCCTGGATCAGGGAATGATTTTTCAGAAATGGAGAAAGATATCTGATCGAAGTGAAGGTTTTAGGAAAACCTGTAATTTTAGTAAACACTGGCCACTTATTAACTTTTCCACTCAGCGATTTTGTCATCATCTTGACATTGAACTCTATGTAAAGTAGATTCTCCAGCTTCATATCTTACCTTCATGTAGAATTTTCCACACTCACATAAACAATTAGGGACCTCACTCCAGGGATGTCTTGTTTATGATTTGTATCATTTAGAATGACATACGAAGATGCTCAAGACCCCTCATGTTGAAGTTTGACCTATATTTTGGAGTTTCCAAAAGTCTGCAGTCACCAAAACTGTCAAGGAGTTTATCAAACGCAATTGCACCTTCCACCCTTGCCAGAGGAGCTCCAAGGCAGAAGTGTATTCCCTCGGAGAATGACAGAT
>JAKAAJ010000062.1 GCA_021802365.1 Thermoplasmata archaeon
GTGGTGGGCATGATAATACTGTTCTTTTTCGTATCAAGCAGGCCAGCCCCGGGACTGCCCCTCATAAACTCAGGCGCCATAGGGGGATTCCTCATAGCATTTGCAATATTCACACTCCACTGAATCAGTGCAGGAATACCCTGGTAGATGTGAAATACATGGTGATTCCCAGTTCCGAGGCTTTGGCGATAACTTCCTCGTCCCTGATAGAGCCTCCTGGCTGGATTATTGCAGATATTCCGGCCTTCCCCGCTATTTCCACGTTATCATAGAATGGGAAGAACGCATCCGATGCCAGAACAGAGCCCCTGGCCCTGTCCCCTGACCTGTCAACGGCAATCTTCATTGCCTCCACCCTGGATGTCTGCCCGGCCCCTATCCCAACAGTCTGTTTATTCCTTGCAATAACTATGGCATTGCTTCTGCAGTGGGCCACTACTTTCCATGAAAACTCAAGGTCGGCAATCCTGTCATCCGAAAGGGGTTCACCACATTTCAGCTGAAGCGGCCCGTGGCTGGAGTTAAGTCTTTCCTGTGCGAGTATCCCATTGGATATGGACCTCACCCTCAGTGAATCATCCGGTTTGAAATTCACCTTCAGCACCCTCAGGTTTTTCTTTTTCTTTAGCAGCTCCAGTGCCTCCTGGGAGTATGACTTTGCAATCAGCACCTCAACGAACATCTTTGAGATCTCTGCATAACATGATTCGTCAAACTCTCCGTTCACTGCTATTACTGATCCGTAGGCTGACTCGCTGTCAGCATCTATGGCCTTTCTCAGGGCGGATGCCAGTGAGTCTGAAGAGGCTACACCGCAGGGGGTGTTATGCTTTATGACAACTGCAGTGGGTTCATCGAACTCCAGGACAGTCTCATAGGCTGAGTCGGAATCCATAAGGTTGTTGTAGGACAATTCCTTTCCCTGGATCTGAGTTGCATTGGCAATTCCGCTTTCGCTGTTGTCTCTAAAGAGGAAGCCTTTCTGCTGCGGATTCTCCCCGTATCTGAGCTCCACACCATTGTAACCTGTGACGAAAAGGGTCTTCGGTGTTGTCCCGTAAAGGACGGAATTCAGCTTCTGATAAATCTCTATGTCGTATACAGCCATCCTGCGGAAAGCCTTCACTGCGAGCCTCCTTCTTGATTCCAGCGATATCTGGCCCGCCTGCATCAGCTCCTCCGAAAGCAGATGATAGTCCTCTGGATCGGATGCTACAGTCACCCGCTCAAAGTTCTTGGCTGCTGCCCTTATGAGTGACACTCCGCCGATATCGATGTTTTCAATCATATCGTCAAGTTTGCCGCTTTCAGATTTTTCATGAAAAGGATAGAGGTTGCATATCACAAGATCAAATTTTGGAAAATTCATTTTCCCAATTTCCTCAAAGCTTGCCGGATCGTCCTTTGCAAGTATTCCGGCGAATATAGCGGGATGGAGCGTCTTCACCCTTCCTTCAAGAAGTGAATCGAATCCTGTGAGATTCGATGTACTTACCGCCTTAATGCCATTTGACTGTAGATGCTTGAACGTCGAACCTGTTGCATAGATCGTATCAATATTGGCCCTTATGCCGTTCAGAAATGGAACAAGATCCCGCTTGTCTGAAACACTGGCAAGAATATTCATGGGGTGAAATAGCAGAGATTATTAAATGAGTTTCCTGATTCTCATTTGAATACGCTGAGATAAGGATGCGGATCGTGATTATAATTACCGGCACTCATTTTTTGGCCTGTTGAGTAATTGATCATTCCAGTTACAAAACATTTATGATTGATGTTAAATCCCTGTTAAGAGGCAAACAATGGAAAGAAACATTGCAGTCGAGAAGGTTACGCAGACACCTACAGCAAAGAGAGAAGTTGAAATCGTAGAGAGAAAGGGCATTGGACACCCTGACAGTGTGTCAGATGGAATCGCAGAGTCAGTAAGCAGAGCGCTCAGCAAATATTACCTTAAAGAATACGGAAAGATTCTGCACCATAATACCGATCAGGTTGAGATAGTTGGAGGGCAGTCAGCCCCTGGATTCGGCGGAGGCCTTGTACTTGAACCCACGTATATTCTTCTGAGTGGAAGGGCAACAACAAAGGTTGGAAACGACAGGATTCCATTCAAGTCCATAGCAATAAAGGCTACCAGGGAATACCTCAAGCAGAATTTTGCGCATCTTGATCTGGATGCGGACACAATGATCGACTGCAGGATTGGCCATGGATCTGTTGATCTGGTTGATCTTTACGATACATCCAAGCTGAGGTCTAACGATACTTCCTTTGGAGTGGGATTTGCACCCTTCACAGATACGGAAAGGCTTGTATATGAAACGGAGCGTTACATAAATGGCAAGGAACTGAAGAGCAAGCTCCCTGCAATTGGATATGATATCAAGGTTATGGGTTTCCGTAACAGGGACAGGATCAACCTGACAATTGCAGCCGCCTATGTGGACAAGTTCGTTCAGACAGACCCCGAATATTTCTCCATTAAAAGTGAACTGAAAGAACTCCTTGCCAAGAATGCCCAGAAATTCACGGATAAGCCTGTGGACATATTCATAAACACTGCAGATGAGGAGGAGGGCAAAGGAACAGGGCATTACCTCACCGTCACTGGCCTGTCCATGGAAAATGGAGATGACGGTTCTGTGGGAAGAGGAAACAGGGTTACCGGGCTAATTACACCATACAGGCCCATGAGCATGGAAGCAGCAGCAGGAAAGAATCCCGTCACACATGTGGGAAAACTCTACAATGTCCTGTCGAACCTTATTGCCCAGGACATAGTGAAGGAACATCCAGGTGATGTCGAGGAGGTTCACGTCAGAATCGTGTCCCAGATAGGAAGGAGGATCGATGATCCCCATGTTGCAAGCATCCAGGTAATGTATGCTGACAATGTTGACCCATCGAAATTGAAAAACAACATACGGAACCTTGCAGACGACAGAATAGCAAAGGTCCACGACCTCACAAACATGTTTGTTGAGGGAAAGGTTCAGGTCTTCTGAACCTCTCTTGTTTTTTATACAGAGATCTTTTTATTTCTTGCTTAAAAACTGAACCTGTTTTGAATTCATAAAGAGATTATTTCAGATTATTTTCCACATTGTGAAAGCATCGGAGGAGTCACTGTAATAACCCTTTATCCTTGATGTTATCACAAATCCGAATTTTCTGTAAAAGGCTATGGCAGATTCGTTGTCAACCTTGACCTCAAGCCTTATGCTCATGAGGTGGTTCTGGATTGCAAAATTTATGAAGTTTTCCATAAGGGACTTTCCTATGCCCTTGCTCCTCAGCTCTGAACGGACAGCAAGAAGAAGGATTCTGGCCTCACCTTCATGATTCCTGGCCCCTATGATGAAACCCTGGACAGATTCATTCAGTACATATACCCTGAACGCCTGTGGCCATGCACTGTACAGATCCATGATCAGGCTTGAGGAGTAGTACTCCGAAAATGAGTTCCTGGCTATATCCATTACATCGTAAATGTCATCCCGCTGGAACTCCCTGATATAGCCCTGCACAAAATGTGAGTTCATTGCCAAATTTTTTCCCCTTACCTGTACAATAATATATTGCAATTAGTACTTTTCTACATACATAAAGCGAAATTTCGCATCTGCAGGATCAGACAGGATTGGCCCTGAGCTTCCGCACCTCTCTGTTGTATGCATCCGCTATATCTGAGAAGCCGATTGTCCCTACAACCATATTCTTGTTATTGCTGTCTATAACAACCAGTTTCCCTATGGTTGATTTTGTAAGTTCATCCAGAGCCTGGTGTATGCTGGAGGTTTTGTCTATAACCATCACACTGGTGCTCATAACATCCTTTACCTGTGTCTTGCTTGGGCTTCCCGATGACGATAAGGATTCCAGCGATACCATGCCCAGAAGCTTTCCGTTTTCAGTTACGACTATGGTCTTGGTGTTTGTCATGTTAATGAGTGAGTATGCCTCTGACAGGCTCGAATCCGGGGAGGCTGAAGGGAAGTCTGTTTTCATTGCATCCTCTACACTTATCTGATCGAGTATTGGCCTCTCGTATTCGCCTGCGTGTGCTGGTGAGGCAGCCCTGTTAAGAACCTGAGCATGATAAATTGAATATTTCTTTCCTGAGACGAAATATGATGTCACTGTTGCAAGCATCAGCGGCAGGAACAGCCCAAAACCACCGGTCATCTCAGTTCCCATGATCAGGACTGATATAGGAGCCTTTGAAATTCCGCCGAAGAAAGATATCATTGTAACTATAGTAACCTCAACGATATTCAGGAACGGGAAGAACGGATGCAAAACCATCCAGATGGATGCACCCATAAATGCCCCTATTGTCAGGCCCGGGGCAAATACGCCACCTGAACCACCTGATCCTATTGTCAGAGATGTGGCTACTATTTTTACAAAAAATACGATTATCAGAATATACAGGGGAAGGAGTGCAAGGCTCTGGAAGAAAATCTGCTGAATCCAGCCGTATCCAAGGCCCAGTATCTGTGGGAACCATATGGCAATGATCCCTACAATTAATGCGCCGATTGCAGGCCTTAACATTTTTGGGACCCTCTTCAGCTTGGAAAAGAGGGACTGGGTTCCATAGAAAACCTTGACATAAAGGACTCCTCCAAGGCCAGCAAGTAATCCAACCAAAAGATAAAGTATCAGGGATTCCGGATGTGTGAAAGATATCACATCACTGGATGGAATTGTGAAAAGGAAACGGTATCCAAAAACTGAGCCAAATATGGAGTATCCAATTATGGAGGCTATGACTGAAGGGATAAGTGCTTCAACTTCAAAATCCTGCCTGTAGAGTATTTCAGTGCTCAGAAGTGCCCCTCCAAGCGGTGCCATGAAAATGCTCCCTATTCCGGCACCTATTCCTGCTGCCATTGCGATTCTTCTGTCGTGATCTGAAAGGTGCATAATATCTGCAACAAATGATCCAAAGCCTGCTGCAATCTGCGCAGTTGGGCCCTCCCTTCCTGCACTTCCACCTGAGCCGATGGTGATCGCCGAAGCAACCAGCTTGACAGCAGG
The DNA here is from genome assembly GCA_021802365.1 of Thermoplasmata archaeon. The sequence continues at coordinate 5,050 of JAKAAJ010000062.1, forward strand.
TATTCTACGCCTGATTTTTCCATTTTTGTTGTGGAATGCATCAATTGCAGCATCAGTTCCGTGACCCTCTGCCTCCGGTGCAAACCTGTATACTAAGAACCCCGAGAGGAGCCCTCCGATTACTGTTGCCACGGGTATAAGGAACACATCATAATGCCCCAGTGTGTAACCAGGTGTGCCTCCCGAAGCACCACTTGCAGGCGGAGCAAAACCTGTGAGCCCTGTGAGAAGGTATTCCGTTACAAAGCGTATGGCAAAATACAGTGCAATTGCACCTAGGCCCGCTATTATACCGATAAGGGTTCCAACAATGACCCATTTGGAAACCTCCTCACGCTTCATGAGGGTATTTCCCAGCGATTTTACGCTATCGGTTAAATGAGACATCTGTACTGTTTTCGTATCGCAGTGTTTCTAAAGTATTTTTCTCCCAGACTGTTCATTATGTGAAACTTTCGCATCCTGATTTCTGAAAAATTCCTCAGAATCTGCCACAGGATCACGGCTCAGCCTCAAACCAGGTATGTATGTTCTGAAATATGAGGCGCGCCTGTCAAGAATGACAGCCACGCCTGTGTCCTCTCTGCTCCTGATAAGCCTGCCGACTGCCTGCCTCAGCTTCACAGCTACAGGAAATGTAACTGCATATTCCCAGCCTCTCCTGAACCTGTGTTCGTAGTAGTTCTGGAGTGCTTTCTGTTTTGCGTCCGGTTTTGGATATGGTATTCCGACAATGATTGCGACCTGCAGTTCATCCCCGGGAAAATTGATTCCCTCAGAGATTCGTCCGCCAATCACTGCAAAAAGTGGCCTTTTCCCCTTTCTGTATTTTGAAATGAGGGCCATCAGCTGGTT